>CALBSU010000883.1 GCA_937967285.1 uncultured Acidobacteriota bacterium | reverse complement strand
GAGCCTGATCAGGCGGGCGGCTTCCTGCAGTTCCGTCCGAGCCGCATCGGTCTCCCCCATTCGGCGCAACGCCGCTCCAAGTGAATTGTGCGGTTCCGGCGAACCCGGTGAGAGCCGGATCGCCTCGCGGAACTCGACTATCGCTACTTCTGTCGCTCCTTTGCGGAACAGTATGCTGCCCAGCACGTGATGGTATTCGGCATCATTATTGCGTATTTCGATCGCTTTTCTCAGCGATTCCTGCGCGGCCTCAAGGTTCGATTGACGATAATATATCTCTCCGAGTGCGAAATGCGCATCGGCAAGTCGGGGCATGAGCGAAAGCGCCTTTTCAAGGGATTCGATCGCCTTCGCGGAATCGTCCTTGCGTTTCCAGGCCAGGCCGAGGTTGTAGTGGGCTTCGGCCGCATCCGGCGCGAGGCCGATCAGAGTCTGCAGTTCAGAGATGGACCCGTCGAAATCTCCCATCTGCATCAGCGCCAGCCCCAGGTTGAGTCGCGACGAGAGGCTCTCCTCGTCCAGCCGCACGGCTTCTCGGAATTCAGCGATTGCGCCCTGGTAGTCCTTCTGGCTGAGCAGCGAGAGCCCGAGATTCGAATGAGCTTCGGCGAGGCCCGGCTTCAGTTTCAACGCCTGTCGCAGAACGGTGATCGACTCGGCTGTTCGTCCGTTTTCGCGCAGCGCGGCCCCCAGTGTCGTCAGATACTCCGGCGACCCAGGTTTGAGGGCGACGGCTTTTCTGAGATGTCTGATCGCTTCGTCGATTTCTCCGGGGCCACCGTTGCGAAGCAGCGCGGCGCCGAGTGAGTGATATGCTTCATCCCGATTCGGCTGAACCCGGATGACCTCGCGGAGCGATGCCACCGCCCCCTTCAGATCGCCGGTCAGCATCTTCGATACGCCGATGTAGTAATGCGCTTCGATCAGATCCGGTTTGAGCCGGACTGCGGTCTCGAACGACTTGATCGAGCCCTGCAGATCGCCCATCTGCGCCAGGAGAAAACCGAGATTTGCGTGGATCTCCGCCGATCCGGGATCGAGCTCGGCCGCGTATCGGAGTTCGCCGGCGGCCGCGTCCAGCAGTTGCATCCGCATGAGGGCGGAACCCAGCGCGATATGGAGCTGGACATTCTTCGGATTGATCGTCGTGGCCTGCTGGTAGGTTTCGAGCGCCGCCTGGTGCTCGCCTTTCTGCTCGAGGGCGGTCGCCAGATTCACCCAGGCTTCGGTATAATCCTGTTTCAGTCTGACTGCTTCCCGGAACTGCTCGACAGCCTCCGGAAATCGGCCGCTTTGCGCGAGCAACGACCCGAGCGAGTTTCTGGCCTGAGCATCATCCGGATTCTTGCTGACCTGCAGGCGCAGCCTCTGAACAGCCGCCGGAGTCGGTTTCGCCGGACGCGCAGGGGCGGTCTTTCGGGTTCGCGACTTGCCGGCTGTTTGAGCCGGCACGGTCAAGTAACTGACCGTCGCAACAAGGCCGATCAGGATGATCGTTCGCTTGATTGAAAACATTCTCTGATTCCCTGGTTTATTTCAAAACTGCAGACTTTGGAATTTTAACGATTATCCGCCTTATCTGCCACTCTCAGGGCCGATTCTGGAATTACGTTGTCGCTATGACCGATTTTCTGATCCCGATAATTCTCGCGCTCTCGCTGCAGGTCAACCCGATGGGCGGACAGGAGAAAGCCGCCGGACTTCCGGCCATCGAAGTCGAATCGTTCGGCGCCGGCGTGAGGGAACAGATCGGGAAGGTTTATCGGGATGCGCTCGACAGATCCCAGGATCCCGCTGTCGTCGGCAGACTGGCGATGACTCTTCACGCCTACGACGAATGCCGGCCGGCCGCCCAGGTCTACAGGGTTTTGATGCGCCTTCAGCCGAATCAATATAAATGGACATATCTGCTGGCGATCTGCCAGGCATCGCTCGGAAACAATGAGGAGGCGGCAGCGACATTCGGTGAAGCATTGAAGATCAGGCCGGATGATCATCTCGCGCGGCTCAGGCTCGCCGATCTGCTGTTTTCGCTCAACAGAATAGATGAGAGCAGAAAGCTCTACGAAGAGGTGGTTGCCGCGCTGCCCGATGCTCCGCAGGCGCATTACGGGCTTGGCAGGTCGAAGTCGAAGCTCGGCGATCTCCGTGGAGCGATCGCCAGTCTGCGCAGGGCGGCAGACCTGGCCCCGAACTGGGGAGCCGCCAACTACGCTCTGGCATTATCCCTGCGGGATG
>CALBSU010000882.1 GCA_937967285.1 uncultured Acidobacteriota bacterium | reverse complement strand
TGCTGGCGAAATTGTTCGGCGGCCAGGGCACGATCAACGTCCCGTCGTGGTCGCCGGACAGCAGGCAGGTGGCGTTTGTGAGTTACAGAATAGTAGGCAGTAGGCAGTAAGCAGTATGCGGTAGGCGGTAGGCGGTAGGCAGTTGGTAGTAGGCAGTAGGCGGTAGGCTGTTCTTTAAAATAAAGTTCGAGATTCCTCGAAACATGATAGCGGATTTAATATGTCCACCTATCCTTATACTGCCTACTGCCTACTGCCTACTGCCTACTGCCTACTGCCTACTCATCTCTCATATCTCAGCGCCTGGATCGGATTGAGTTTCGCTGCGCGCCAGGCGGGCCATAATCCGAAGAAGAGTCCGACGGCGGCCGAGACGACGAGCCCGGAAACAGTCGCAACCGGAGAGATGCTCGCCCTCATTGAAGGTGCGAGAAACTGGATCAGGAACGCGGTGCCGATGCCGAAGATCACGCCCGAGACGCCTCCGAGCACGGTCAGCATCATGGCTTCGAGCAGGAACTGCCACAGGACGTCGCGTCGCCGGGCTCCGACGGCTTTTCTGAGCCCGATCTCGCCGGTTCGTTCTGTGACTGTGACGAGCATGATGTTCATGACTCCGATGCCGCCGATCAGCAGTCCGAGCGATGCGACGCCGATCATGAGCACAGAGATTCCGGTCGATGCCTGGGACCAGATGTCGAGCATCTGCGTCGAGGCGAAGAGCGAGAAGTTGTCGTCGGCGTCGGCCGTCAGGCGCCGCCGTTTGCGCATCACCTCGCGCACCTCAGCCATCGCCTGATCAACGTCCTCGGGCGATTTCGCCAGGCACATGAACTGCAGGAAGTCCTTGTCCTCCTCGGAATAGTACTTGTCGAATGTGCCGAACGGGATCAGGACGAGCTGGTTTTCGTTCGGCCCGCCGAAGAGCGGCTCGCGGTATTCGAGCAGCCCGATCACCTCGTAAACCTGACCGTCGATGTGAACCATCTTGCCGAGCGGGTCGTCGGCGCCGAAGAGCCCGTCGGCGATCGTCCGGCCGATGACGCAGACATTGCGCCGGTGCGTCGAATCAGCATCCGTGATGAAGCGGCCGCGATCGACCCAGATACCGGCCGCCTCGATGAAATACTCCTCGACGCCGCGCAGGAAAGGCGCCTGAGCCTCCTCGTTCCGATACCACATGTTGACGGGCTTGTGAGGCAGTTTGACGTAGAACGGCGAGACGACCGTGACGGTCGGGCAGCCGTCCCTGACCGCGAGCGCGTCCTCCATCGTCAGCGCCGGTCGCTTCTTCATGATGCCTTCGAAGTCGGGATTGCCCATGTCGGTGAAGTTGACGCGGAGCAGGAAGAAGCCGGCCGGGTTGAGCCGCGAGAGCTGGCTGCGGACCACTCCGTCGAGCCCCTGAATCAGCGCGACCACCAGAATCACCGTCGCCACGCCCATGATCATCCCGGCCAGCGTCAGCGATGACTGGAAGCGATGCTGGTTGATCGAGTTGAGCGCCAGAGCGAACGCCTCGCCGATGCGCGAAGTGTGACTGTTTTTACTCATATCTCAGCGACTCTATCGGATCGAGCTTCGACGCGCGGCGCGCCGGATAAACGCCGGAGATGATCCCGACCGCCGACGCAACGATGAATCCCAGCGTTGCAACAACCGGGCTCGAACTGGCCGGCAGCGGAGTCAGCCAGGCGATCAGTTGCGCGATTCCGATTCCGGTCAGCGTTCCGAGCAGACCGCCGAACAGGCAGAGCGTCACCGTCTCCGCCAGAAACTGCCACAGCACATCGCGGCTGCGCGCCCCGATCGCTTTTCGCAGGCCGATCTCGCGCGTCCGCTCTCGCACGTTGACCAGCATGATGTTCGTCACCCCAAGCCCGCCCACCGTCAGCGAGATTCCCGAGATCAGGATAGTCACGACGTAGAATCCGCCGATCACCGCGGAATAGATCGCCATGGCCGACTCGGCCGTGTTGATGAAGAAAGTGTTCTCCTGTCCCGGCAGCACGCGCCTTCGCTGGCGCATGATCCCGCTCACCTCATCGACCAGCGATGCGGTCTGAACGCCGGGCCTCTGCTTGCAGGAGATCGTGACCGACTGATGAGATCCGAATCGCCTGAGCATCGATGTCAACGGCATGACTATGAATCGATCCTGCGAGCTGCCGAAGATCGCTCCCCGCTCGGCCAGCGTCCCGATCACCCGAAACGTCTTCCCCATCACGACCAGATCGGCTCCCAGCGGATCCTGCCCCGGAAAGAGATCGTTGACGACATCAGATCCGATCAGACAGACGGGGATCGCCATATCCTCCTCGCCCTGAGTGAAGAACCGGCCCGTCGCCACGTCGATCCGCTCGATATCCAGCAGGTTCGCGGTCACTCCGCGTACCTGAACGCTCCCGCTGACAACACCGCGCCACTTGAGCCGCCCGTTCATGCTCGACGTCGCCCCGACCATCTCGCACTGACGGCACTCCTGACGGACCGTCCGGTAGTCCTCATACTCGATCTTCTTCCACTTCGAGGCCTTCATGAAATCGTTGACGTTGAGAAAACTCGACGGAAACTGCGAAACCTGGATCACGTCGGGCTGCAGCGTCACCAGTTGATCCGTGATGTAGCGGTTCGCGCCGTCGATCAGCGCCACGATCGCCACCAGCGCGCTGATCCCCACCACGATTCCCAGCACCGAAAGCACCGACCGCATCTTGTTCGCGATCAGCGCTCTGAATGCATTCGATATGATGTCCCAACGGTCCATGAGAAGTTTCCAGTTGTCAGTTTCCAGTTTCCAGTCGCTTCAACAATTGTGCGATTGTAATTTAAAGCGGGCCTTCTTGAAACGACTGGAAACTGGAAACTCGAAACTGGAAACTATTTGTGGGCATTGTTCCCCACTCAAGCCACGTCTTTTTCCCCAATGATTAGAGACGGCGCAACTCTAACATTCAAAAACCCTTTTCTTATCAACAACATACAAAATCAGACCGGCAGCCCGAATCCGGCATAATCCTTGCAAATTACATTGTATTCATCGTAATTCCGCCCTTTTTCGGGACAGTGCTGATCAACCATCAACGGAGCACACCGATATGAAAAGAGAATTCAGCGACAGAGAAGACCGGGGACGGATCGAGATCTCGATCGAGGAGTGCAAGGGGTGCGGTCTGTGCGTCGAGGCCTGCCCGCCTCATGTCCTCAAGCTGAGCGAGCGCCTCAACGGCCGCGGATACCACCCGGCGGCATATCTCGGACAGGGATGCACCGGATGCGGAATCTGCTTCTACGCCTGCCCTGAACCCGGCGCGATCACCGTCTACACTCTCGAGGCGGCCTAACAGCAACCGGAGGAAAGAATAATGACAAGGCAACTGATCAAGGGCAACGAGGCCGTGGTCAAGGCAGCGATCCTCGCGGGATGCCGATCGTTCTATGGCTATCCGATCACTCCCGCCAGCGAGATCGCCGAGGCCGCGGC
>CALBSU010000881.1 GCA_937967285.1 uncultured Acidobacteriota bacterium | reverse complement strand
ACGATCGGAGCCGATGTCCGGCTGGCGACATCCAATTTTCTCAATACCGGCCGGAATTTCGCCGTCGACGCCTACGCCATGAAATCGACTCGCACCGGTCTTTCCGGCGACGACACTTCATTCAGCCTGGTCGCAAGTTACCCCAACGATCGCTGGTGGGGTTATGCCGAATATCGCCACGTCGGTAAAGATTTCAGCCCCGCGCTGGGGTTCGTTCAGCGACGCGCGATCGACAAGATCAGCGTCAGGGCCGAATTCAACCCGCGCCCGAAAGACTTTCTCAACGTTCGGCAGATGTTCAACGAATTCTCTTTCACCGCCTATCGCCGCAACGATGTCGGAAGCATCGAGAGCTGGAGGCTCTTCACCGCGCCGGTCAACTGGGAGTTCAATTCCGGCGACCGCTTCGAATTCAACTGGGTGCCGACCTTCGAACGACTCTTCGTCCCGTTCGAGATCGCCGATGGAGTGAATCTGAAACCGGGCGACTACAACTTCACGCGCTACCGCCTGGAATTCGAGACCGCCGCCAAACGGCCCTGGCAGGCCGAAGTGACCTGGTGGTTCGGCACCTGGTGGTCAGGTCGTGCCGATGAACTATCGGCCGACCTCCTCTTCAAGTTCGGCCCGCGCTTTCAGGCCGGGATCAACATGGAACAGACCTTCGCTGAGCTGCCCGAGGGGAACTTCGTGGCGCGAGTATGGGCGCTCAGGGCCGATTACGCATTCTCGCCTTTCTTCACGGTCGCCAACTTCATCCAGTACGACAATGAATCGCGAAACCTCGGCTGGCAGAGCCGCATCCGGTGGATTCTCCGGCCCGGCAACGATTTCTTTCTGGTCTTCAATCACGGCTGGGAACAGGAACCGCGTGGCGGCCTGAGGTTTCGCAATTCCGGCACCCGAATCGTCGGCAAGATTCAGTACACCTTCCGGTTCTGACCGAAGCCATTAAAATATTTTTAGACGGCAGGCAAACCCGACAACCATCGAACTGCATCAATGAGGCATCAATCGAATTCAAAGACGAATGGTTTAAGGAGAGAGTATGAAATCTGTTTTGACGCACCTGTTTTCTGTGGCGCTGTTGGTTTTCGGTTGCAGTGCTGTGTATGCGATGCAGAAGGATACCGCGGTAGTGTCGCCCGCCTCCGATGCCGCGGAGGGGCTCGATCTGAGCGCTGTCGCCGATCTCTTCAGGAATTCCAGGAATCTCGAGGAGTTCGAGGCCGGGCTTAACGATCCGAAGAAGGGGATCAACAATATCGATCTGGACGAGAACGGGGAAGTCGATTTCATCCGTGTTCTGGAAGAGGTCGACGGCGGCACTCACCTCATCGTCATGCAGGCCGCTCTGGACGAGGACGAATATCAGGACGTCGCAACGATCGAGGTTGAAAGAAAGAGCGACGACGACTACAACTTTCAAGTGCGCGGTAATTCGGACATCTACGGTCCGGATTACTATGTCGTTCCCGCGAATGCCTACGTCAGAACATGGCCGATCATCGGCTGGATCTATCGTCCGGTCTACAGGCCCTACATCTCGCCGTTCAGATATCGAGTCTATCCCTCGTGGTACAGGCCGTTCAGACCGGTTTCGGTGACGGTCTATCGCGGCCGGACCGTCAACTACGTCGGCAGATCATCGTTCACGGTCACACGATCGAATCGCGTGACCACCGTCAACCGGACGAAATACCGGAGCCGGACGTCGACCCGCACGAAGACATCCGTCACGCGAACCAGAGGACCCGCCGGCGGACGAAAGACGACCGTCACCCGTACCCGAACGAGGAAGCGGCCGTAGGCCGACCCCGCAGAATAATGATCCAGCAATTCGAACTTCTGGGATGGCTGTCAGTCTGGCTCGTCATCAGCTTGATGTCGGCCTGGGGGCTGATGGCCATCCTCTTCGCTCCGATCAGAGCCCGTGCGGTCAGAATCGCTGCGGCCTCGGTCTTCGTCCTGATCGCCGCCTCCGCCATGATCCTTCAGAGAGATGTGACCTGGGGACTATTTGCCGGGGCATTTATCGTGCTTTTCGTCTGGTGGCAGAGCATCCGTCCCTCGAACCATCGCGACTGGCAGCCCGACATGCGGCTTCTCGCACGGGCCGAGTTCGACGGGGACAAGGTGACCATCCGCAACATCCGAAACCTCGACTATCGAACGGATACCGATTTCACGCTCCGGTATTACGATCGGACATTCGATCTCGATGAACTCTCTGCTGTCGATCTGATCACCGTCTACTGGATGGGCCCCTCGGTGGCGCACGTCTTCCTGAGCTTCGTCTTCGAGGATCGCGATTACCTCGCCGTCTCGATCGAACTCAGAAAGAAGGTCGGCGATGAATATTCCGTTGTCAGGGGATTCTTCAAGAATTACGAGATCATCTATGTCGTCGCCGACGAGCGCGACGTCATCCGCCTGCGGACAAGCATCAGAAAACCCGAGGAGCAGACCTACCTCTATCGCACCAGGATCACGCGCGAGGATGCGCGCAATCTCTTCCTCGCCTACATGAAAAGAATCAACAAGCTGAACCGGAAGCCGAAGTTCTACAACACGCTGACCAGCAACTGCACGACCAACATCCTGATCCACACGCGCGGATTCCGGACGCGGATCCCTTTCAGCTGGAAGTTGACGCTGAGCGGTTATGTCGATGAGTTCGTCTATGAGCTGGGCGGGCTCGACGACAGCATGCCGTTCGAGGAGCTGAAGCGAGAGAGCCTGATCAATGAGCGGGCAAAAGCCGCGGGAGACTCCGATGACTTTTCGCGCATCATCCGGCGCGGCCTGCCGCTGATGCCGGAAGATTTGTGAAGGGTATTTAAAATCCCGAAACCCAAATAACTCTGGATTTTCGACGCCAAGGCGCCAAGTCAGCCAAGATGGTTTAAGGAAGGAACAGTTTCGGGTTCCTTCCTTTTATCCTTACCGTAATCTCATCATCTTGGCCACCCTGGCGCCTTGGCGTCATAAATTTTCACCTCACGAAAAAAGTTCAGAGATATCGTCGGCGGTCAGCGATTTGAAGAAGCCCGCCTCGGTCGTGA
>CALBSU010000880.1 GCA_937967285.1 uncultured Acidobacteriota bacterium | reverse complement strand
CAGCCAGTAACAGACCGGCAGCGCCAGCACCGAGAGGACGATGAACGCCGCGTCGATATTGCCCGTCATCCTGATCATCCGGACGACGATGATCGGCGAGAGAAAAGCGCCGACTCCCCAGATGAAATGGAGCCCTCCGAGCAGTGATCCCAGCCGGTCGCGGTTGGCCCAGACCAGAAGCATGCTCCCGCCAACGCTGACCGCGCTGCCGCACAGTCCGAGCCCGAAAAACAGCAGCACCAGAGCCCACAGCCAGGGCACCGCCGGAATCGCGCCCGAGAGCCCCGCCAGCGCAAGCACGCCGCCGACCAGCAGCGGATGCCCCCTGATGCGGTCGTAAATTCTCCCCGCGATCATCGACCCGACGATGAATCCGAGCGATCTGGCGACGAAGAGATAACTGATTTCACGAAGCTCCGAACCCGTCTGCCTGGCCAGATACGGCAGAGCCGGCCCGATCGAAGCGATGATCAGACCGAGCGCGAGAAACGACCCGTAGTAGCCGATGTTCTGCCGTAATGTCAGATTCGTCTCGGGCAATGTCTCTGATCCGGATAATTTGAAGAGAGGTTGGGTGGAACCCGCGCTGGCGGTCCCGGCTATTGCGCAAGGTCCTCGAAGTCCTCGATGCTCGGAAGTTCGGAGAGGTCCTTGAGACCGAACTGGATGAGGAACTCCTTCGAGGTTCCGTACATCATCGGCCGCCCGACTGTCTCCTTGCGGCCGCGCGTGACGATGAGCCGCTTTTCGAGCAGGGTCTTGATGGCCGAACTCGATGTCACGCCGCGGATCTCGAGGATCTCGGGCACCGTGATCGGCTGTTTGTAGGCGATCACCGCAAGGGTTTCGAGCGCCGGCAGCGAGAGCCGCGCCGACGGGCGCGACTTGAGGTACTTGCGGATGAATTCGTGATGCTGCGGACGGGTCGAGATGCGCCATCCGCCGGCGATCTCGCGGATCTCGAGGCCGCTCTCGCGCTCCTCGTAACCGGCTACCAGTTCATCCATGGCCGCCCGGACGTCATCCTCCGGGACATCGCCGAGCACTTTACAGATCTGCTTGAACGGGAGCGGCTCCTCGGCCACGAAGAGCAGCGCCTCGATGACCGGCTGCAGTTCCGCCCGCGTCGCCGTCACCACGATCTCGGGATCCGAGGCGAGCTCTTCCTCTTCCTCCGCCGAAAGTCCCTCGGGCTGGTCGTCATCGGACGAATCGAAATCAACCCATTCCACTTCGACTTCCGTCGCCGACTCATCCGCGACGCCCGGTTCAATCTGATCTTTTATTTCGTCGTCATTCATCGTTCGTGACCTGATCGTTCTCAGTTTCATCCACAACCGGCTGGACGATCGATTCCTGCCGGCGTCTCGCATAAATCTCGCCGAAGAGCTCGCGCTGAACAAGCGTGATCTTCGTCTCCTTGACCAGTTCGAGGAAGGCCAGAAAGGTCAGAATCAGCTCGCGCTTCGAATGCGCCAGTTCGAACAGCTCCCTGACGTTGATCTCGAACCTTTCAGAAAGCATCTGGTTGATCTGGGCGAGCTTCTCGGCCATCGTGATCTCGTCGCGATGGATCTCCATCTCGACCGCCGATTCGGCGCGCTTGAGTATCTCCCGGAAGACGCGCAGCAGATCGAAGACGGTCGCCGAAACCTCGGGATTGCTCGTATCGGTCTCGATCGCGCCTCGCGTATAGGTGGCCGCCTCGATCTCGGCGCGCGAATAGAACATGCTCGCCGCCGCCTTGAACTTCTGGTACTCGAGCAGCCGCTCGACCAGCTCGGCGCGCGGATCCTCGTTGAGGTCCTCCTCGCCCTCGAGCTTCGGCTCGGGCGGCAGCAGCATCTTCGATTTGATGTAGATGAGCGTCGCCGCCATGACCAGAAAATCCCCGGCCACGGAGATATCCAGCTGCTCCATCAGGTTGAGATATTCGAGATACTGCTCCGTGATGTGAGCGATCGGGATGTCGTAGATGTCGATCTCGTCCTTCTTGATCAGGAAGAGAAGCAGATCGAGCGGTCCCTCGAAGACCTCCAGCTTGACGCGATAATTGTCGCGTTTGGCTTCATCCTCGCGTTCGGGCAGTTCATCGACTGCGGTTGTCCTGTTCTCAGTCACGTCAGCTTATTCCCAGGAGATCTTCATGGCCCGCCGGACGTCGGCCATGACGCGGCCGGCCTCTTCGCGCGCGCGCCTCGAACCCTCGAGGATAATGTCGCGCACTTCGTCCTGATGGTCACGATAGTAATTGATGCGCTCGGTGATCGGCGACAGATATTCGATCATCGCGTCGGCCAGAGCCCTCTTGCGGTCCACGCATCCGATCCCCGCACCGCGGCAATCGGCATCGAACCTGTCCGCCACATCCGCCGGAACGAACATCCTGTGGACCTTGCAGACATCGCAGTCCTCGGGATGCCCCGGGTCGGTCCGCTTGATGCGCGTCCGGTCGGTGATCATCCGCCGCACCTTCTCGCGGATCACATCCGGCGAATCGGCCAGCTCGATCGTATTGTTGTAGCTCTTCGACATCTTCCGGCCGTCGATCCCGATCAGCTTCGGCGTCTCGGTCAGCAGAGCCTCGGGTTCGGGAAAGACGTCGCCATAAAAGTTGTTGAATCTGCGCGCGATCTCACGCGTCAGCTCGACGTGCGCCACCTGGTCCTGTCCGACCGGCACGTAATTGGCCCGGTACATGCAGATGTCCGCCGCCTGCAGCACCGGATACCCGAGAAATGCGTAATTGCCGAGGTCCTTGTCGGTGATGTTTTCGCGCTGCTCCTTGTATGTCGGCACCCGTTCGAGCCAGCCGAGCGGAGTGACCGCCGAAAAATAGATGTGCAGCTCGGCGTGTTCGGGCACCAGCGACTGGACGAAGATGACGCACTTTTGAGGATCGAGCCCGGCCGCCAGCCAGTCGGTCACCATCGCCATCGTGTTCTCGTTGATCTGCGAGGTGTCGGCGTAATCCGACGTCAGAGCATGCCAGTCGGCCACGAAATGAAAGCTCTCGTATTCGTTCTGAAGACCGACCCAGTTCCTGAGCGCGCCTTCGTAATTGCCGAGGTGCAGACGCCCGGTCGGGCGCATCCCGCTAACTATTCGTTTCATAGAAATAAGTTTCCAGTTTCCGGTTTCCAGTTTCCAGTTTTTATCCTGAGAACTCCGGTTCTTGAGAGCTCTCGACTGGAAACTGGAAACTCGAAACTGGAAACTATTCTCACCAGGCCAGGATCATCTGGGCCAGATTGACGAGGGGCGAGATCAGCGCGCTCGTGACGCCCATCCTGACCAGCAGGAAGATGGCTATGAATCCCGCCCAGACGGGAACCTGTGCGTATAATTCGGCCAGGCTGTCGGGCAGAAGGTTCCTCAGCACGTGGCTTCCGTCAAGCGGAGGCACCGGAATCAGGTTGAAGACGGCGAGGATGATGTTGAGATAGATGCCGATCTGAAGCATCATCGCGATCGGCTGATTGAGTCCGCCCGCGAAACCTGCCGAGAGCAGCGAGCCGCCGAAGAAGATCTTGTAGAGGATGATGCAGAGCACCGCCAGCAGGATGTTGCTCACGGGACCGGCCAGCGCGATCATTATTTCGCCCATCTTGCGGTCGCGAAGGTTCATCGGATTGAACGGCACCGGCTTGGCCCAGCCGAACATCCATCCCCCCGTCGTAATCGCGATCAGCGGAAAGATGATCGTTCCGAAAATGTCGATGTGCGGGATCGGATTCAAGGTGATCCGTCCGAGATACCGCCCCGTCGGATCGCCCGACTGCTCGGCCGCCCACGCATGCGCGCACTCGTGAACGGTCAGCGAGAGCAGGAAGACCACAAACCAGATAATGATGACGCCTGGATCCAGCAAATTAGGCACACTCCTGAAAATTGATCGAAAGTCGGAAAAATTGAAGGTATCACGCGCCGAAAAGGGCTGTCAATTTGCCAGGCATGTCAGCCGGCGGCGCCGGACTTACGATCAGATCTGACCGCCCGCCGGACTATCTCGCGCGACGAAACAACGATGGCTCCGCGGGCGACGGCGAGGTCGTAAACGTGCCCCGTCAGGTCGTAATGCGGTATCGATTTCTGCTGAAACCACTCGCGACGCAGGCCCAGGCTTTCGGCGAATTCGTGCAGTTCGTCGAGGGACGTGTCCGAGACCAGATGACCGCACCGTTGATGCCAGAATCGAATCGGGCCGCGCGCGCCGTTGTGAAAGGAGTCGATCAGAATAGCCATCGCAACTCGCCTGTCGGCAATCGGATCAGGTTGCCGCCTGACCGGCCGACTTTTTGCTCTTCCGGCCATCATCCTTCTTTTCCCGGGTTTTCCGCGCTTTCGACTGCTTTCCGGTCCCGTTGCCGGACGCAGGGGCTTCGACCGCCGCCTGTGAGTCGTCCCCGGCCGCCTTCCTGCCGCCCTTCTTCGCGGGTTTCGCCTGAGCTTCCTCAGATGGCTGATCGGCCTTGTTCATCCTCGCCTGCAGCTCTTCGAGAAACGAAATCGTCCGCATGAGCTCCTTTTCGAACTTTTCGTCGCTCAGCTTGCGCCTGGATTTTTTGATGACCTTCTTGACCCGCCCGACCAGAACGCTTTTGTCCTTTTCCTTCTTCACTTTGGGCTCCTTGCCCTCCACGGCTTCGGTGGTTTCAGTCTTCGACATATGTGCCTCTGTTTTCGGTATCCGTCATGTTGCTGCAATCAAATGCTGATTTGCGCCATAGTATATGTCAGTCGGCCGGAAAATGTCATTCCATACCGCCGCATGTCGATGACCGGGCGCAGGCGTTCATTTTCAGCTCAATCGACCGTGAGATACAATAGTTTTCCCCGGGCAAATGTAACCCGGACAACCCGCAATAAATCAATGGAGAGATGCATGGGAGAGTCAAGGATTGATCTGTTCAGAAAAATGCTGGAAGCCGATCCCGGAAACACAACGGTCCGTTTCGGCCTGGCGAACGAACTTCTGAAGCTGGAAAGGTTCGAGGAAGCGGTCGCCGAACTTCAGGAATATCTTGCCAGGGCTGACGATCAGGGAGCCGCATACGGAAAGCTGGCGCAGGCGCTGGACAGGCTGGGACGCACCGATGAGGCGCGATCGGCCTACGAAGCAGGCATCGCCGCCGCCAACCGGCATGGTCATCCGGGCATGTCTCAGGATTTTCAGATGGCGCTCGACGACCTGCTCTGAGGGTCACAGCTTCATCTTCAGATCTTCGATGAAATCGCGGTCTTTGGTCCCTGCGTGACAGACCAGACATGACTGCTGGCCGCGCTCCTCCAGATCGGAGACCAGCGCGTAGGTCAATCCGCGGTGGGTCCAGGTGATCAGCTTGAACCCGTCGACGTTCTGGTAATGGAAAGTGAGCCCCTTGGTCGCGATCTCCTCGCCGCCGACGGGACGCGCCACGGCGTTCGATGTCGCAACCAGGGTGATCGGGCGATGGTGCATCCTGTAGGCGACGAAGGCCGCGTAATCGTTGTTGAAGGCCACCAGGCGCGCGCCTTCCAGACGATAGAGCTTCTCCTGACCCGACGCTTCCTGATAATTCGGCAGCTCGAGGCTGAACGAAACCTTACCGGCAAACCAGGTCGAAATCTCAGAGGGCGAATCCGCCTCGATCTCGAGCGGGAGCTGGCCGTTGATCCGTCGCTGGTGACTGTCCACTGCCATCCGGGCGAAATCGCCTGTCGGCGGGAAGGGATCGCGCTGAGTGTACGCGATCAGATATCCGGCGAATCCCATCGTCAGCAGTACCATCGCCATGGCGAAGATGCGCACCGGCGAGAAACTTCTCGACGGAGGCACGCTCAACTGGCTGAGCGTCTGCTGCACCCGAGCTCTGAGCATCTGCGGGACATCGATTCCGGTTATTTCACCCGAGAGATCATCCTCTATTCTCGCCCGCAGTTCCGGCGTCGCGCGATAGAGCGGCTGCAGGTTCCGGATCTGTTCCAGAACGGAAGACTCCTGCTCGAACACGGTTGAGCAGCCCGCGCAGGCGCTCAGATGGCGCTCGACCTCGGCGTA
>CALBSU010000879.1 GCA_937967285.1 uncultured Acidobacteriota bacterium | reverse complement strand
TACGGAATTTCTGCGACTGACGGAACGGTTGCTGAAGTTTGTCCGGCTGGTTCGCAAGGGTCACCGGGCAATATTTGAATAACCACAGCGTGGCATACGAAAGTAGACGCACTGGCGATTATTCATCATCTCTCTGCTATGGTCTGGGGCTGCGATTTGGTCGATCGCAGCCCTTTTTTTCTGCTTTATTTTTGATGGTCAGGATTGAAGCTCTTTGCCGGGTTTGAAGCGGATCGTCATGCCTTCGGGGATGGCGACCTGAGTGCCGGTTCTGGGATTACGTCCGATGCCGCGCTTGCGGGGTTTGACCACGAAAACTCCAAATCCGCGCAATTCAATTCTTTCGCCTCTCTTCATCGCGTTCTTCATGGCTTCGAACAGAGCTTCTACTGCGATCTCCGCCTTCATCTTTGGAACGCCCGTTTTTTCAGCCACATTATTGATGATATCGAGTTTGATCACAGTGCCTCACTTTCCCACATCAGGAAATTTCTGAAGGACCAGCATTTATAGATTAGTTGATTGAAGTTCCGCTCAATGGTCGAGTGGATTATAGGAACGGATCGGAGAAGGTGTCAAGCCGGTGAAAAGCTGAAGAATCTTCAACTTGCGGCCGGTCAGCCGATCGGATAGACTGCGCAGTCCGAAAACCTTGGAAGAAAACCACACATCACAGGCAATGGAGGGTAGTCGGGATGAGCGTAAAGTCAGACCGCTGGATTCTGCGAATGTGCAGGGAACACAGCATGATCACGCCGTTCGAGGAAAAGCTGGTCAGGGAGATCGAAGGTCGCAGGATCATCTCGGCGGGCGTTTCGTCATATGGGTACGACCTGAGACTGGCGGCCGACGGGTTCCGGGTTTTTTCGCCGATCGTCAGCGCCGAGATCGATCCGAAGAATTTCGATGAGAGTTCTCTGATCGAGGCGCCGCTGCGAACCTCCGACGACGGATCGCAATACTGGCTGCTTCCGCCGCTCTCGTATGCGCTGGGAGTGACGGTTGAGACCTTCAACATTCCGCGCAACGTGATCGGATTGTGCATGGGTAAATCGACCTATGCGCGGAGCGGGCTGATCGTCAATACGACTCCGCTCGAGCCCGGCTGGCGGGGACGACTGGTGCTGGAATTTTCGAACTCAGCCGATCTGCCGGTTCGCATCTACGCCAACGAAGGCGTGGCGCAGGTGACGTTCTTCGAATCCGATGAGGATTGCGAGGTCTCGTATGCCGACCGTTCGGGCAAGTATCAGGATCAGACCGGCCTGGTCACGCCGCGACTGTAGCTCATAGGTCGCTCCGGCCGGCCAGCAGCATGCGGATTGCTGTAGAATTCCCGTAACCCAACTTACTTAGCGACAATCCAGCGACTTGCGAGAGGTGACCATGATCAAGTTCAGGCCGCAGGTGTTTCTGCTGTTCATCATCCTGTTGTCTCCGGTCGTTTCACATGCGCAGGGCAGGGCGCGGATGAGGGAGTACAGGCAGGTATTTACAACCTATCCGTATTCGGATCCGAATCCAGTCGCGACGCCCGGAAAGATCTACCCCTACTTTCGTTACGAGCGATACAGTGACAGGCCGGTCGAGAAGGAATGGACGGTGGTCGAGCTGGAGAACGACTACATCCGGGTCCTGATTCTGCCCGAGATCGGAGGCAAGGTCTGGGCGGCGATCGATAAGGGGACGGGGCGGGCGTTCATCTACTACAACCACGTCGTCAAATTCCGCGACATCGCCATGCGCGGTCCGTGGACGAGCGGTGGGATCGAGGCCAATTACGGGATCATCGGACACACGCCGAACTGCGCGACGCCGGTCGATTATCTGCTCAGGGAGAACGATGACGGGAGCGTGAGCTGTCACATCGGGGTTCTCGATCTGCTGACGCGGACACCTTGGCGGCTGGAGGTGAATCTGCCGGCCGACAAGGCATGGTTTTCGACCAGATCGTTCTGGTACAACGCCACTCCGCTCGAACAGCCGTACTACACCTGGATGAATGCCGGTATCAAGGCCGCCGGCGACCTGCAGTTCATCTATCCCGGAACGCATTATCTGGGTCACGGAGGCGAGGCGTCTTCATGGCCGGTCAATACTGAAAACGGCCGGGATATCTCGTTTTACGAGAAGAACGATTTCGGCTCCTCCAAGTCGTATCACGTCTTCGGCAAATATTCGGAATTTTATGGGGCGTACTGGCATGCCGACGATTTCGGGATGGCGCGATATTCGAATCATGACGACAAACCGGGGAAGAAGATCTGGATCTGGGGGCTCTCGCCGCAGGGCATGATCTGGGAGAAGCTGCTGACCGACAGCGACGGCCAGTATGTCGAAGTGCAGTCGGGCAGGCTCTTCAACCAGGCGGCCGAGCAGAGTACGAGGACACCTTTCAAGCACAGAGGCTTCGGGCCGTATACGACCGATCGATGGACTGAGTACTGGTTCCCTGTCAGGGGGACGAAGGGGTTCGTCATCGCCAATCTCTACGGCGCGCTCAACGTCAGGCGCGAGGGACGCGGGCTGGCGCTCGATTTCTCTCCGGTGCAGACGGTCAACGACAAACTGGAAGTATTTGACGGAGAGAGGCTTGTTTATTCGAAGGCTCTCTCGCTCAAACCGCTGGAAGTCTTTCATGATCGAATCGA
>CALBSU010000878.1 GCA_937967285.1 uncultured Acidobacteriota bacterium | reverse complement strand
CCTTCGGTCGTATTCGCGACAGCGTGATCAGTGAGTCCCGCAAGATCCGCGTCGGGGCCAAGATCAACTTCTAAGATAAAAGTAGAAAGTAAAAAGTAGAAAGTAGAAAGTGCTGAACTGCACTTTTTACTTTCTACTTTTTACTTTCTACTCATTTGTATCGGGTCGCCGATGCTGCGCATCCATTCATCCAGCCTTTTTTGCAGTCCTTCCCGGATCTCCGATGATTTGCGATCGTTGTACAGGTTTCGTGTCTCGTCCGGATCGTTCTTCAGATCATAGAGTTCGTCCATCTGGTCCGAATGGTAGTGGCGGACCAGCTTCCATTCGCCGGTTCTGATCATGCGCATGTAGGCGAGACCGCCGTTGTGCAGGTCATATTGTCCGAAGAGCGTGTCCCGCCAGGCCGGCTTCTCGCCGCGCAGCAGTGAAGAGAAATCGCGGCCGTTCTGAGAAGCGTTCGATTCGATCCTCAGCATTCCGAGAACCGAGGCGAAAGTGTCGAGGTTGGTAACCATTTCGGGGATGACCGTTCCGGGCCTGGTCACGCCGGGCCATTTGACGATCAGGGGAATGCGGAGCGAAGTATCGAACATGTTGGGACGTTTCGGGCCGGCGACTCCGCCCGCGATCCAGTAACCGTTGCCCTTGGTATGGATCAGGTGCTGGCCGATATTGTAGCCGTGATCGCTGGTGAAGAGGACGATCGTCCGGTCCGCGATGCCGAGCCGTTCGAGTTCATCGAGCAGCCGGCCGATGTTGCGGTCCACGGAATGCACGCTGGCGTAGTAATCGCGGTACCATTGTTTGACCTGCGCCACGTCAAGCCCCTTGAGCTGTGGAATCGTCGGGTCGAGATTTTTGAAGTGCGCTGAGTCAACTTCGGGCACGGGACCGTAGGGCAGATGCGGCGCGCGGTAATGGAGCGAGACCGCGAAGGGGCGGTCGCTGTTCGCGCTGATGAAGCGCAGTGCATCCGAAGTCAGCAGGTCCGGCAGCGGCCCCTGAAGTTTGACGTTTCGCCCGTCGACTTCGAGCGTGGGATCGACCGGCTGATTGCCTCCGTCCAGAAAGCCGTAAAAATAGTCGTATCCGCGCCGTGTCGGATGGAACTGCGGCCGGTTGCCGAGGTGCCACTTGCCGAAGAGCGCCGTGCGCCAACCGTTCTGCTGCAGAATCTGAGGCCAGGTCGGGGCAGCTACCGTCATGCCGAGCCCCTCATTTCCTTCCCTTGGCGATATCCACTCGGTCACGCCGGCCTGTGTCCCATAAAGTCCGGTCATAAATCCCACGCGGCTTGGCGAGCAGACCGGCGTCGTTGCGAATGCGTTGGTGAAGAGCGCTCCATCGCGCGCCAGCCGATCCATGTTCGGCGTTCTCGATTCGCGATTTCCGTATGCACCGATCGACCAGTGCGACTGGTCGTCGGTGACTATCGAGATGATGTTGAAACGCCCCTGTGATCCGTTATTTATCTCGCCATGCACCCGTTTGAGACTCTCAGCCAACCTGTCGCGGATCGCCGGCTCGCGATTCGACAGATCGCTGGTCTCTTCCGGATCGTTCCTCAGGTTGTAGAGCGAGAACTTCTCGATGCCCGCCTGCGCCAGCAGCTTCCAGTCGCCCTCACGAAGCGCGGTCTTCGGCTCCGGCAGAGCGTTGCGGCCGGCCGTCGGAGCGTGATCGTACTGCCAGTAGAGCGGATCGCGCCGGCGGAACTGGCCGCCTTTGAGCAGCGGGACCAGGCTCTGGCCGTCGATCTCGCGCCCCTCGGGAACCGGAACCCCCGCCAGTTCGCAGATCGTCGGCAGCAGATCGGTGCTGCGAACAGGCTCGTCGCTGACTCCTTTAGCGCGCATACCCGCGGGCCAGCGGATTATCCCCGGGACGCGAATCCCGCCCTCGTAGAGATGAAGTTTCATCCCGCGATGTCGCCCCGGTGAACCGTAGGAGCGATCGGCGTTGCGATAGCGATTCAGGGTCTCCGGTCCGTTGTCGCTGGTGAAGACGACGAAGGTATTGCGCGAGAGCTTCAACTCGTCCAGGGTCCGCAACAGGCGCCCGATCTCATCATCCAGTTGCTCGACATTTCCGAAATACTGAGCCTTGTCCGGATTGCCGAGAGATGAATGGCGCCTGACATAGCGATCGTCCGTGGCCACGCGTTCGTGCGGGGAATGGAAAGGCAGGTACAGAAAAAATGGCTTGTCATTTTTACGGCCGCGAAGCCAACCGATCGACTCATCCACAATCAGCGTGCTCGAATAACCTTGCAACGGTCCGACGGCTTGTCCGTTGCGGACGAAATTGACAGGGTTTTCGTGTGTC
>CALBSU010000877.1 GCA_937967285.1 uncultured Acidobacteriota bacterium | reverse complement strand
CCGTCGACGATGAAGCTGACGTTGATGGCCGATGCTCCGTGAGAGATCATCGAAATGTTGATGTCCGTCAGGCTGGCGAAGATCCGTGCGGCGACTCCCGGAGTATATTTCAGCTTTTCGCCGACGATGCAGATCAGCGCCTGGTCGGTCTCGACCTTGACTTCCCCGAGTGTCCGCAATTCGCAGAGAATGGCGTCGAGATTTCTCGGATCATCGAGCGTCATCGAGACGCTGACCTCGGATGTCGCGACCATATCGACGGGCGTTTCGTGCCGTGAGAAGACCTCGAAGATCCGGGCCAGGAAACCGTAGGCCATGAGCATTCTGTCGGAGGCGACGTTGACCACCGTGATGCCGCGCTTGAAGGCGATGGCCTTGGCCAGCGCGCGCGATGGCGGCGCGGTCCTGACGATCGCGGTGCCTTCGACCTGCGGCCGCCGCGAATTGCAGACCAGCACCGGAATGTCCTTCTTCATGGCCGGCAGGAGCGTGCTCGGATGAAGCACCTTGGCGCCGAAATATGCCAGCTCGGAAGCTTCTGCGAACGAGATCGTTCTGACCTTGGCCGCCTCGGGGACGATCCGCGGGTCGGTCGTCATTATTCCGTCGACGTCGGTCCAGATCTGAATCTCGTCGGCATCCAGCGCGGCGCCGATGATCGCCGCAGAGTAGTCCGACCCCCCGCGACCGATGGTCGTCGTCAGCCCGTCCGCGGTCGACCCGATGAAGCCCTGTGTGACCGGTACTCCTCCGCCCTCGAGTGCGGCCGAAAATGCCTCGACCAGTTTCGGGTTGGCGACGGTGAAGTCGACCGCCGCGCGCGTGAACTCGCTGCTGGTCCGCATCGCCGGACGGATATCGACCCAGCGTCCGTCGATCCCGTCGCCGCGAAATGCCGCCGCGACGACTGTCGACGAGAGCAGCTCTCCGTTGGCCGAGACCGCGTCGGAGAGCCGCGGCGTGACTGCGCCGGTTTCGGCTATTTCATGCAGCGTTTCACGAATCCCGTCGAAGCGCTCCTCGATCGACAGTTTCAATTCATCGATCTCTTCGGGCCGTGCAAGCTCGGCGACCGTCTCGTGATGATGGAGCGCGATCTCCTCAAGTCTGCGCAGCGCATCGGCCAGTCTGTCCCCGGCCGCGAGTCTGGCGCATTCGAGCAACCCGTTGGTCGTCTTGCCCATTGCCGAGACCGCAACAACCGGCCGACGGTCGAGCCGGCTTCGCACAATCGCGGTCAACCGGCGGATCGCCGCCGCGTTCTCGACCGATGTCCCGCCAAACTTCATTACAATCATCTTGATTATTCCCGCTTCTCGATCTGATTCGAAAAATGAAAAAGGGGCCGGCAATCGAGTGACTGCTGACCCCTTTCCTGAACCGTTCCGCGCCCGATGCCGGGCGATTGACCGGATAAAGACAGTTGCCGAGAGCACTCCATCGCTGCGTCCGCGATGACAGCTTCAGGGATTTAGCCCTGACAGCCAACCGGAACAGGTGCGAAATTCCTGTTCAGGCTTCGGCGACTCTTCCCTTTCTCACATCTTCACAGGATTTCCGCATCCTCGAATGTGGTACTGATGAATGCCGCGCCTCTACTCGTTGAAAATCTAAAGATCGTTCTGCCGCAACGCGGGTGTCCGCGTCCGCAATAAACGGCGATTGTCCACGCCGGACGGCATGCTGTCAAGTCGGCAGAGAACGCTCAGCGCTTGAACTCGATCTGCAGCCGGTTGCTCATCTGGCCCTCGACATCGAGCAGGATGTAGACCTGTCCGAAATTCACCATCTGGCGAGTGAGTTGAATGTTGACCTGATCAAGGCCTGCAAAATCGCCCTGCTGGCCGGCGTAAAGCGCTTCCGCGGAGCCCTGGCTGTGACGAACCGCGACCTTCTTCAACGTTGCCAGATTTCGGATGCCGGTTCCGAAGAGGATCAGATAGAGCTGTTCATTCTGGTCCGGGCCGAATTCGATCAACCGTGGGATGAATCGCCCTGTCTGCTGATTGAACTCAGCCACCGGTTCGTAGCTCTGCGTTCCGTCGGGTTTGACGCGCACAAGGACTCCGGCAGGAACGCCATCGCCATCGGCATTGGCCGAGAACAGACCGGGTGTCACCGGAGCGATCCGGATCCCTGATGTTTGAGTTCGGCCACCGCTGGTTACCGTTACGGTTCCATATCCGGCAGCGAGTCCGTCCGGGGCGAGATAGTTGATCTGTCCGGGCGAGACGAAGAAGAGCGGCGCCGGCTTTTCAGCGCCGAAGCTGTCTTTGATCGTGACAGTTGTCCCGGCGAGTTCGTAAGGCAATGGCTGGGATGTTGCCGCGACGGTTGACGATGCGAGTTCATTGCCGAACATGGCGACGATTGAGCCGGCGGCAATCGCCTCTTGCGGACCGTTCAGTCCGAAGCCATATGACGCGGCCGAGACATTCACTATGCGGGGTATGAAGTCCTGAAAGATCTCGAGAGAAATGCCCTCGAAGGTGATCGACCCGAGCCGTGAAACTTTCCATGCGTTCGGCGCGACCGTGTAATTGAAGGATCCGTTCCCCGTTACCGGTCCTGTCTCGACTGTGATCCAGGCCGCATTGCTCACCGCGCGGCACG
>CALBSU010000876.1 GCA_937967285.1 uncultured Acidobacteriota bacterium | reverse complement strand
GGTTCGTCATCCACGATGACGCCGTTGAAGTCGAAAATGATCGCTTTCAGATCGAAACCCATTAAACATCCTTTCCGTCGTGATCGTCTCTAAATTATAATTCCGGGACAGGGCAGATAGTTAACCCGGACGGCGTGTCATATGCAACTGGCGAGAGTCATCGGAACAATCGTGTCGACGGTCAAGAACAGCGGGCTGATCTCGCGCAAGCTGCTGATCATACAGTCCGTTGACGGGAAGATGCGCGATACGGGCAAGCCGCTGGTGGCCGTCGACTCGGTCGGCGCCGGCGTCGGTGAACTGGTCTTCTGGTGTCGCGGCAAGGAAGCGAGCTTTCCCTTCGAGGGGAGCGACGTGCCGACCGACTGCACCATCGTCGGAATCGTCGATTCCGAAGCTCACGTCAAATCGCTGGAATCGAAAGGAGCCTGATTTGCTGCTCGCTCGTGTGCTCGGGAATGTCGTCGCGACGCAGAAGAACCGGCGCTATGATAACGCGCGGATCATGCTCGTCCAGCCGATCAACCCTGACGGGACGTCCCGCGGAGCGAGCTTCCTGGCTCTGGATTCGGTCGATTCAGGCGAAGGCGATGTCGTGGTCGTGGTTCAGGAGGGCTGGTCGGCTTCGACATCCGCAACCGGCGAGCCGGGCGCCGCTATCGACAGCGCGATCGTCGGTGTAGTCGATTTCATCGAAGAGGTTTAGAAGACAT
The DNA here is from genome assembly GCA_937967285.1 of uncultured Acidobacteriota bacterium. Classification (GTDB taxonomy): domain Bacteria; phylum Acidobacteriota; class Blastocatellia; order RBC074; family RBC074; genus JADJXM01. The sequence goes on along the minus strand of CALBSU010000876.1, from coordinate 1,900 downwards.
GACGGCCGACAGGGAAGAGATCAGAAGACTGGTCCGCGAGGCGCTCGAAGGAGCGGCGGGGAGTGAAAAGCCCGGCCCGGCGACCTACGCTGCCCCGTGGACAGGCGTCGAATACCAGGCCCATCCGAGCGGCAGGCTTTTCAATATCGACGAAGCTGCAACCCGGTCGGCCGAACTGATCGACCTCATCGAATCGAAACTCTGCACCATCGAAAAGAACAGAACATGCGATCAGTGCGGGATGTGCCGGACCCTCGGTTTCTAACCCTTCACGCCTCGACTCCGCGCCTGCCGAAGAACTGCTTGAGAGCCGGATATACATCCTCTTTTTCGTCGATCCTGACCCCGATGAACCGATCCTGGTGCTTCAATCTGTCGCTGAAGATCGAGAGCAGCGCGCCCGAACTGCGCCGGTAACTCGACATGCCCTCTTCGCCGATCTCGCCGTAACCGAACAGATTGCACGTCTCGATCAGCTTGTCCGCCAGCCTCACCGCGTCGTCATTATCTGAATAGTAGTTGTCTCCATCCGAAAAATGGAACGGGTAGATGTTCCAGTCGCGCGGAGGATACCGGTTGAGGATGACATCCAGTGCCAGCCTGTAGGCCGAGCTGACGACGGTTCCGCCCGATTCGCCCTGGGTGAAGAACTGTTCCTCGGTGACCTCTTTCGCCTCAGTGTGATGGCTGATGAAGACGATCTCGACGTGGTCGTATTTGGTCCTCAGAAAGCGGACCATCCAGAAGAAGAAGCTGCGGGCGATATATTTCTTGAATTCGCCCATCGAACCTGAGACGTCCATCATCGCCAGGACGACCGCGTTCGATTCATATCTCACCTCTTCTTCCCAGCTCTTGAATCGAAGATCCTCTTTCTTGATCGGTCCGAGCCGGGCATGCCCCTTCTCGCGCGCCTGCCTGCGGATGTTCTCGAGGATCGTCCGGCGTTTGTCGAGATTCGAGAGCGCGCCGACGCGGCGGATCTCGGTGAATTTCGTCGATTTCGACTGGACGGCATGCCGGGCCTTCTCCTCGAGCCACGGCAGGTGGAGATCCTCGAAGATCAGCTTGGCGATCTCGTCTATGTCGACCTCCGCCTCGTAGAAGTCCTGTCCGGGGCTGTTTCCGGCCTCGCCGGCGCCCTGTCCGGGCTGCTGTCCGATTACGTCGCCGACCTTGGTGTTGCCGTCTCCCTGTCCGACCTGCTTCCGCTTCCGGTAATCGAACCGGAATTTGTACTCATCCAGCGCGCGTATCGGCACCTTGACGGTCTTCCGCCCGTCAGAGAGGATGATCGACTCGTTGGAGACTATCGAGCCGAGATTGCGCCGAATCGCCTCCTTGATTCGTTCCTTATGTCTCTCCTGGTCGATGATGCCCTTGCGCTGGAGCGACCAGTCGTTGCGCTGGACTGACATAACAAATCCTCTTAAAGCAGAAGATGAATAGTAGAAAGTAGAAAGTAAAAAGTAGAAAGTAGAAAGAAAAATCCTCGTTCGGGGATATTAAATTTGAAACCATGCTCGAGCCGATGGCGTGATCACTTTCTACTTTCTACTTTCTACTTTCTACTTTCTACTTATCTGGAAAGCAGCGTGCCGACGTAGCTGAGCAGTTCGTTGGCGCAGATCGTGCAGTATCCGTGCTCGCGAACCAGGCGGTCGATGACCTCGTTGATCCGTCTCAGTTGATCGGTGTCCGGCGTCTTGGTCGAGGTCGTGATCTTGACCACATCCTTGAGGTCGGAAAATATCTTCTTCTCGATCGCCTCCTTGAGCCGTTCGTGCGAGCTGTACTCGAATGCCTTGCCCTTGCGCGAATACGACGAGATCCGGATCAGGATCTCCTGGCGGAAAGTGTTCTTGGCGTTCTCGGAGATTCCGATCTGCTCCTCGATCGA
>CALBSU010000875.1 GCA_937967285.1 uncultured Acidobacteriota bacterium | reverse complement strand
CCAACCGGCCAGCAGTGAAACCAGAAGCATGATTATTGATGCGAGAAACAGCGAGACCGGATCGTACTCCGTCACGCCGTAAAGCTGGCTGGAAACATATCGCATAACCGCGAATGTCGCACCCAATCCCAGCCCTATCCCGGCAAGTGAAGTTATCAAAGCCTCGCGGATCACCATCAATGAAATGTCCCGCGGCTTTGCGCCGAGAGCCAGTCTGACTCCGAACTCCTGTTTTCGATTGTTGACCGCATACGACATGACGCTGTAAATCCCGCCCAGCGCCAGTATCAGTGCAAGCCCGGCTAGAATCCCAAGCAGAGTCAGGTTCGACCTTCTCTGCTGCATCGTCTCATCGACGACCTGATCCATCGTGGCGACGTCATAGAGTGGAAGATTGCTGTCGAGATCGGCCACGATATCGCGGATGGTCCCGACACTGGCCAGCGGCTCAGATTTCGTCCTGACTATGAGCGTCATTCCCCAATCGCCGAAGTGGCCGAAGACGGCCTGATCGAAAGGAACATAAAAAGCGGGATCGGGTTCGACCTCGATGCCGCTGTATCTCACATCGCCGACGATGCCGACGATCGTTACCGGATCGAATCTTTCATGAAATCTGACGCTCTGTCCCACCGGATTCTCATCAGGCCAGTACCGGTCGGCCATCACGCGGTTGATGACCGCCACTTTCTGCGACGTGTTGTTATCGAGATCGGACAGAAATCTGCCCTGAATAAGCGGAACGCCGAGAGCTTTGAAGAACCCGGGATCGACCACCCTCGCCAGAGTGAACATCCGCGAGCTTTCGTCCCGCGCGTCGGCGCCGGCTTTGGTCAGGTCCAGCCCCCACCAGTTTCCGGCCAGCGGAGGGCGGTTTATGACGCCGGCCGCTTCGACTTCGGGAATGGCGCTGATTCGTTCGACGAGTTGTCGATAGAATTCGAACATTCTTCGGCGTTCGGCTGAAATCCTCCCGAAATACGCTTCATCTGCTTCGCCGGACTCCGGCTGCGCATACGGCGGGGCGATTCGCGCCGTGAGCATTCGATCAGGATTGAAACCCGTATCGACCTTCGAGACTTCAGCGAAACTGCGGATCAACAGCAACGCCGTCACCAGCAGGATCAGCGTTACGGCAACTTCCCCGATGACCAGCAGCCGACGTGAACGGGAACGAGAGCCGGTAGCGCCTGACTGTCTTCCGTCGGTCAGGGATCCTGCCAGGCTGACTCCGGACGCCTTGATCGCGGGCAGCAGGCCGAATACGACGCCGGTCAGAAGCGAGATACCGATCGAATAGCCGAGCACATAACGGTCTATACCGACACGATTCTGAAACTGGTACGGAATCAGAGTGACCAGCAATTCGATTCCCCACCATCCCAGAAAGATGCCGGCCATTCCGCCGAGCGTCGAAAGCAGGAGGCTTTCAGTCAATAACTGGCGAATTATGCGCTGCCGGCCCGCTCCGAGCGCGGCCCTGATGGCGATCTCCCTCTCCCTCGAGAAGCCTTTTGCAAGCATCAGATTCCCGACATTGGCACATGCGATGAGCAGAACCAGTCCGACCGCCGACCAGAGCATGATCAGCGCCGGCCGGAACTCTTCCGACTGGCTGGCCTGCAGATTGATCAGATCGACTGTCCAGCCTCGATTTGTGTCGGGATATTGTCCGGCCAGATTCGCGGCTACCAGGCGCAAGTCGGACTGTGCCGCATCGATCGAGATCCCCTCCTTGAGACGCCCGATGACATTCAACCATCGGCCTCCCCGATCGCCGGTCGACTCAGGAGTTCTCGCAATGGGCTTCCACAATGCAACCTGTCTCGACGGGAAATCGACATTCTCGGGCATGACGCCGATAACGATGTGCGGAGCGCCGTCCAGAAGCACCTTCCGGCCCGTGACGGTCCGGTCGCCGGCAAAATAGTTCTGCCAGAACCAGTTGCTCAGGACTACCACATCACCGCGACCCGGCTTGTCATCCTCCCGATGAATCGCTCTCCCAATGACCGGCTCTACGCCAAGCGCCGAAAAGAAGTCGCCCGAGACCTGGGTATAGTCGATTCGCTGGGGCGCCTGCCCGGACGTCGACAGATTGACGCTGCCCGGATCGAAGGCCGCCATGTACGAAAAAGACCTGTTCCGATCCCTCCAGTCGATGAAGTCATGCATGGATGTATCGGAATTGAAGAAATCGCGGCCGGGATTGCTGCCGAAGACCGCAACCAGCCGGTCCGGCTCGCGATACGACAAACCGCTCAACATGACTCCCTGCACGACGCTGAAGATCGCTGTGTTCGCTCCGATGCCCAGCGCTATCGTCAGGATGACAACCAGCGTGAAGCCTGGTTTTTTGAGCAGGGTCCGCATTCCGAAACGCAAATCCTGAATCAGTTTCTGCATAACTTCTCCCGATTAGTTCAATACTCATTCGTTTCTGAGTGCGATCGCCGGGTCCACGCCGATCGCCCGGCGTGCCGGAATCAGGCATGCCGCAAGCGTCGTCAGCACGAGCAGCAGCGCCACGCCGGCGAAGATCAGCGGATCGGCGGCCGATACTCCGAAAAGCTGGCTTTGGATCAGACCACCCAGAGCAAGCGCCAGCGCAAGCCCTGAAGCGATTCCGGCCAATGCGAGCGCAAGCCCGCCGCCAAGCACCAGAACCAGAATGTCCCTGGTCTGCGCGCCGAGCGCCATTCGAATCCCCAGCTCACCAGTCCGCGATGCGACCTGACAGGCAACCAGACCGAAGATCCCGATCATCGCCAGCAGCAGGGCCGCCAGCCCGAACAGCCCGAGCAGCACCATGTTGAAACGCTGCCCGGCATACTGATCGGCCATCAGCTCATCCATCGAGATAATTGAAGCGATCGGCTGATCGCGATCGATCGAGAGAACGGCCCGGCGCAACTCATCGCTGAGAGCCGCCGGATCGCCCGATGCGCGCACGATCAGCTTCATCGAACTCTGCGGGAACTGCCGGAAAGGAAGGTAGAAAGCCGGAGGCGACGGCGTCTGAAGGCCGAGAAACCTGACATCCCTCGCGACGCCGGCGATCTCGAACGTTTCCGGGACTTCGCTGCCCCAGATGGCCGACGGCGTCCCGACCCTGATGCGCCTGCCCACGGGATTCTCGCCGGGGAAGAATTGGCGTGCGAACGATTCGTTGATGACCAGAACGCCGTTGCCTCCCGCTTCATCGCGGGCGGCGAACTCCCTGCCCGAGACGAGCCCGATCCCCATCGACTGAAAATATCCGTCGGAGACGATCCTCAGCCACGCGCTGGTCGATTCGCCCGAGCGAGTCGCCGGTCGCCCCTCGATCTCGAAACTGTCGATCCAGTTCGCCTCCAGCGGATTGTCGTAGGCGAGCGCGACCGATTGGATCCCCGGCAGAGACCTCACCCCGGCCGTCAGCCTCGAGTAGAAATCGGCGATCTGAACGATGCCCGAGTATCGCGTCGAGGGAAGCTCGAGCTCGGCCACCAGAATTCGATCGGGCAAAAACCCCGGCTCGACACGCTGAATCCTGCGATAACTTTCAACCAGCAGAGCGGCTCCGATCACGAGCACTGCCGAGAGGCAGATCTGGGCGACGACCAGAAACCCGCGAAATCTCTGATGCCCTCCGCCGTCCGCCCCGCGACCGCCATGACCGAGCCATCCGCCGGAATCGACCGCAGAGGCGCGCCAGGCCGGGACGACCGTGAAAAACAACCCCGTCGCCAGCGACAAGAGCAGCCCGCAGCCGAGCGCCGTACGATCGATCTCGATCTCATCCAGGCGCGGAACGCTTCCTGGCACAAGCTGAAGCAGCGCATCCAGGCCGAAAGCAGCGATCCAGATTCCGAGCAGGCCGCCGAGGATCGAGATCAGAAGTCCCTCGATCAAAAACTGCCTGATCAAACGGCCTCTGCCGGCACCGAGAGCCGTCCTGATCGCAATCTCGCGCCGCCTGTCGGCGAACCGCGAGAGCAGCAGGCCGGCGATGTTGGCGCAAGCGATCAGCAGCACAACCAGAACCGCGCCGAAGAGCATCGTCAGAGCAGGCCTGATGTCTCCGTATATTTCATCGCGCAGCGGGCTGACTGTGGCGCTCTCACCCTCATTGAACTGCGGAAAGTCGCGGGCCAGTTGCTCCGCCAGACGGCTCATCTCAGCCTGCGCGGAGTCGATCGAGATTTCGTTCTTCAGCCTGCCGATCACGCCCCAGACGTGCGACCGGCGGTTGTTCCGCATCTCGGCGGTTTCGGTCAGCGGTATCCAGAACTGCTGCTGCCCGCGATCGAACGAGAACCTGCCGGTCGTCGACGGCCACGTCGGATAGAGCCCCGCCCGGACGATGCCTCTGACGATGTACGATTCGCCGTCGAGCGTGACGGGCTTGCCCTCGATGGCGGGATCGCCATTGAATCTCGACTGCCAGACGGACTGGCTCAAAATCACGACGCGCGTGCTTCCCGCGTCGTGGTCCGATTTCAGGAACGTCCGCCCGAGTACCGGCTTCACGTCGAGCAGCTCGAAATAGTCTGCGCTGACAACCGCGCCGCGGAGCTGTTGCGGGTCGCCCGCTCCGGTCAGCGTTCTGGCGGACGAACCGAAAGCAGCCAGCTTTTCGAACGACCGGCTCCGCTCCTTCCAGTCGAAGAAATTTCCGGGCGCCACGCGAAATCTGCTCTGTTCGCCATCCGGCACCTTCTCCCAGACCGCGACGATCCGCGCCGAATCGCTGAATCCGAGCGGCTTCAGCAGGACGACATTCATGATCGAGAAGATCGCTGTCGTCGCGCCGATCGCCAGCCCCATCGTCAGTATCGCAATCAGTGTGAATCCCGGCGTCTTGCGCAACATCCTGATCCCGAACCTGATATCCTGTCTGATTTCGGTCATCACCCGGCTCCCCTTCGGATATGTAAATTTGCAAAAGCCCGTGCCTCGGGTTATCAATGATTCCTGAAATTCACGTGCCACTCGTGATGTGAATCCAAATACTGTAAAAATTCAGGTTACGAGATCGATTGCCGATCGGGACGACGGCCGGGCGTCCGTTTCCGGGAAAACCTGATCCTGAAAATGGGACAGAAAACAGAGAACAGACACATGAGACGACGGACCATATTCGATTCACCGGTGATTGCAGGGACTATGCGCGCGCTCTCGCTGCTGATCTCGAGGCTTGCGGGGTGGGAGATAGTCGGTCCGCTGCCCGAGGCGAGAAAATATGTGCTCATCGCGGCTCCTCACACCTCGAACTGGGACTTCCCAGTCATGCTGATGGCGGCATTCGGGCTCCGCGTGAAGGCATACTGGATCGGCAAGAACAGCCTGTTCAAGGCTCCGCACGGGCGATTCTTCCGCTGGCTGGGCGGAATCCCAGTCGACAGGTCGGGGTCGCAGAATATGGTCAGTCAGACGACCGAGATCTTCAGCCAGCGGGACGAACTGCTGCTGGCGATCGCTCCGGAAGGGACGCGGAGCAAGGTCAGCGCGTGGAAGACGGGATTCTATTACATCGCGCTCGGAGCCGGAGTGCCGATCGTCTTCGGCTTCATCGACTACGGCCGTAAACGGACCGGCATCGGCCCGTCACTGATGCCGACCGGAGACATCGATGCGGATATGAAGATCATCCGCGCCTTCTATGCCGACATCCGCGGCCTGCACCACGATCAGACCGGCGAGATCGAGATCCAGAGAAGATAGACTTACAGATCCACCTCGATGCCGAGTCCAAGTTCGATCGCACGGCGATGGATGATGTCTGCCAGTGCAACATCCTGAGCGGCATTCCCCACCGACTTGAAATAAGTGATTTCATCTTCCGAGGTCCGGCCGGGTTTCGAGCCCGCGGCGATCTGGCCGATCTCGTCGCGAATGTCATCGACTGAAATGACGCCGGCATCGATCGCCTGGATCAGATCGCCGGCCTCGTGCATGGCGGCCGGAATCGAATCGACGACGATCCGGGCCGAGCGTCGGACCGTTGCGAAATCGATCTCCTGCATCTGAGGCGTGAACGAACCGACGGCGTTGACGTGAGTCCCGGGCCTGAGATCCTCACCATCGAAGACGGGAGTCTCAGAGGTTGTCGCCGTGCAGACGACATCGGCCTCGCGAACGGCTTCCGACGCGGAACCGGCCGCGATCAGCTCGACCCGACCGTCGATCCGATCATGCATACGACCGATGAAATTCTCCACCCCGTCGCGCCTGCGGGCGTACACGAATACCCGCTCGATCGGCCTGACCGCGAGCACGGCGCTCAACTGTGTCGCTGCCTGAATGCCGGCGCCGAACAGGGCGAGCGTTGAGGAATCGCTCCTCGCCAGCAGATCCGTCGCCAGCCCGCTTGCGGCGCCGGTTCGAATCGCCGTCAGCGAACGACCGTCGATGACCGCGAGCGTTCGACCGGTCGCCGCATCGATCAACAATACGATGCCGTATATCAGCGGCAGCCCTTTTTCCGGATTCCCCGGTCTGAGTGAGACGATCTTGGTCGCCAGAGCATCGATCCCGCCCAGATACCCCGGCATGATTAACGTCTGGCCCTCATGACGTCCCGGCACGATGACCTGACGGATCGGCACATCCGCCCGGCCTGTCGACAGATCGATGAAGGCGGCCCTCATTGCCTCGATCGCCTCGCGCATCGAGACCGCACGGTTTACCACTGATTCCGAAATTATCTGCAAGATTCACTCTCCTTTAACGTGATCGATTCCTCACGATTATACGCGCACCCTTTACTTTCCACTTTTTACTTTCTACTTTCTACTCATCATGATTTACGCCGCCATTGACATCGGCTCAAATTCGATTCACCACGTTGTGGTCGAGATCGGCCCGAAACATCAGTTCCGCGTACTGGCTCGCGACAAGGAGGTTGTTCGGCTGGGCCGCAGCGTCGCCCGCGACGGCAAGCTCTCTGCGACGGCCATCAAACGCGCGGTGGAGTGCCTCAAACGATACCGTCAGCGCGCTGAAAAGTACGGCGCGGAGGATGTGATCGCGGTCGCGACGAGCGCCGTGCGCGAGGCATCCAACCGGCATGAATTTCTGACCCGCGCGGCGGATGATGCCGGCGTTCACGTCGAGCTGCTGTCGGGAACCGAAGAGGCCCGCCTGATCGCGCTGGCAGCCTCGGCGCGATACGAACAGAACCTGAGCAGAGAGCGCCTTCGCAACCGCCGGCTGCTGGTGATCGACATCGGCGGCGGGAGCACCGAACTGGCCATCGTCCAGAACGGCGAACCGGTGACGCTGATCTCGTTCAAGCTGGGAGCCGTCAGGCTGACCGAGATGTTCGTCAACAGCGACCCGCCGTCCGAGAAGCAGTTGCGACGCCTGCGGGCCGAGCTGCGACAGATCCTCAAACCGAGATCCCGCGAGATAATCGAGGCTGGATTCGACGACTGTTACGGCACATCCGGAACCATCAACGCGCTCGGCGGCATGATCCTGCGACGCCATCTGGCCGAGATGAAGGGACAACGGGCGACAGCCGCCGCGGCCGAGCAGAGTTTCAGGGTCGATGAGCTCAGGAAGCTCAACCGCGAACTGTCGGGAATGACGATCGACGAACGGGTCAAGGTGCCGGGGCTGAACAAAACGCGCGCCGAGATCATCATCGCGGGCGGTCAGTTGCTCGAAGCGATCATGGAGATCATGGAGGTCGAGCAGCTCTCGCTCTGCGACTGGGCTCTGCGCGAAGGCATCCTCATCTCGCGGCTCATCCGCCACTCCGGCCCGATCACGACTTCGCCGGCCGGGCTCGAAAAGGACCCGAGCCTGCGCGGTGCGCTCTTGCTGGCCGAGCATTACAACGCCGACATGAAACACGCTCTGCGCGTGGCCTATCTGTCGCAGCAGATGTTCGATGCGCTGCTGCCGCTGCATCTGCTCGGCGGCGAACACCGGCGTCTGCTCTCAGCCGCCGCACTGCTTCACGACGTCGGGTACCTCGTCTCGCACACCGGTCACCACAAACATTCCGCTTATCTCATCCACCACGGCGAGCTGGCCGGATTCATGGCCTCGGAGGTGGCGATCGTCGCCAACGTCGCCCGTTATCACAGGAGTTCGGTGCCGAAAGCGAAACACCCGTATTTCGCGGCCCTCGGCGACGACGACCGCGTGATCGTCCGCAAACTCGCCGCCATTCTGCGGATCACCGATGCCCTCGACCGCGATCATCAGGGAAATATCCAGAGAATCGAGTGCGAACTCGGAGAAGACAAGATCATCCTCAATGCGGTCTGTTCGAAGGAGAGCGACGCGGATCTGTGGAGGATCGACGAAAGAAGCGATCTCTTCAGGGAAGTCTACGGCAGGAAGATCGAACTGAAACTTAAGATGAACGATGAATGACGAATCGAACTGAATCGATTCGTCATTCATCGTTCGCGGTTGACCGTTCTCTTACAGCGTCCAGCCCTTGCGATATTCGCGGTGCAGGTACTTGTTGGCGTCGGCGTTGTTGGTGATCGTTCCGGCGTCTCCGTCGTAGTAGATCTTGACGCCCTGCCCCGTTCGCATCGCAACCACGCCGAGAAGCATCGTCTCGGTCAGGCGCGTCGCATACTCGAACGGAGTGCTCGCCTTGCCCTGTCCCTTGCAGGCCTTGGCCCAGTTGATGCGGTGCAGCGCGTTCTTGCGCTCGTCGGTCTCGACCCGCTCGTATTTCTGCGGGACCTTCGCCGCAACCTCCATCAGCGATTCCGGGAAGAGACGCGGCTTCGCGCCGTAGGTCTCATGCATCAGAATTCCCTTCTCGCCGACGATGATGACTCCGCCGCCGCGTTCGAGCGGAACATTGTCCGGCAGAACATCGGGCCGGGCCGGCATCAGACCGCCGTCGTACCAGGTCAGTTTGACCGGCGGAAGGCTGCCGCGCTGCGGGAAGTGATAGACGATCTGCGAGGCCAGCGGATAGCTGACGGGATTATTCTTGTTATCCGTCCCCCACGGAGTCGAGGTCGCCTCGATGCTCGTCGGATATTTCAGATCGAGGGCCCAGTACGGATGATCGATCAGGTGGGCGGCCATGTCGCCGACCGCGCCCGTTCCCCAGTCGAGCCAGCCGCGCCAGTTGAACGGATGATAGATCGGATGATACGGAACCTCGGGCGCCGGTCCGAGATAGAGGTCCCAGTTGAGCGTCGACGGCACTACCGGATCGCCGAGGATCGCGTTGGCCGTGGCCTTGTTGAGCTGGCGCGAAGTCCAGTCGTTGCCGAATCCGCCCCCCTCGAGGTTGACCGGAACCTTGGCGGGACGCGGAACTCCCTGCGGCCAGATCGGACGATTGGTCCAGACGTGAACCTCGCGAACGGGACCGATCACGCCGGCCTGAACCCATTCGTTGACCAGCCTCGCGTCATGACTCGAATGTCCCTGGTTGCCCATCTGCGTGACGACCTTCGTCCGTGCGGCAACTTCACGCAAGACTCGCGATTCCTGCACCGACCATGTCAGCGGCTTCTCGCAGTAAACGTGCTTGCCCGCTTCCATCGCCGCCTTCGCGATCACGGCGTGCAGATGATCCGGCGTCGCCACCAGCACGGCGTCGATGTCCTTCTGCGTCTCGAGCATCCGACGAAAATCGTCGTAGCGCTTCGCCTTGTCGTAGGCCTCCTTGAGTTTGATCGCCGCCGGGTTCGGACTTCCGTCACGCCCGCGCGTCCGCCGCTCGACCGCCTTGTCGACATATCCGAAATCGGCGTCGGCCAGCGCGACGATGTTCTCTCCGCCGGCGACCAGCTCGGTCGCATCCGAGGCGCCCTGCCCCCCGCAACCCACAACCGCCACGTTGAGCTTGTCGCTCGGCGCCATGTACCCCGGACCGCCGAGCACATGCCGCGGAACGATCATCGCCCCGAGCGCCGCTCCCGTCGTCCCGGCAACGAATCTGCGCCGGGTCATCCTGTCTTTACCCATTGTTGTCCTCCATTGCTGTTGATCGGTATCAGGTCAGACTGAAGAATTAGTATGCAACTACGGATAGTCAGATGGCAAATTACCGCATGCTGTTCCGCATGGAGTGCCGTCTTCAGACGGGCCGTGCATTGGTGAAATCTGCGATTGAGCAGCCAACGACCCGTCTGAAGACGGTATTCCATACGGAATTTCATTAATACATATTCGTTGTTTTTTACAAACAAATGAACAATTTTGTCCGGAATAAAGACGCTTCGGCCACAACCGGAAGGCCCGCATCAACCGCTAAACCACTCATAAAAGGGGAATTACAGCCCAAAACACAAAGATGGCATCGGACTTGCCTTAATGATCGACGGGTAACGATCGTATCTCAACAAAGATTTAAGATCGATTGAACCTGCACTTAAGGTCAATCGCCCATCATGGATGAGGCAAAGAAAAAAGTTCCCCGGCAAAGGGGACGGGAGAAGGAAGGAAGTAATGAAGCATTATCTTTTTGCGAGTGATTTCGATCAGACGCTGAGTTTCAACGATTCTGGGAAGGTGTTGAGCGAGCTGCTCGGGGCGTCAGATTTCGAGGAGAAGGTCCGGGGGCTGGCGCGAATCAATCTGGTGCAGCAGGGTGGAGAGCTGTCGTATCTGCTGCTTCACGATCCGGAGTACCGGAAGGTTCGGCGGGAGCATCTGATCGAGGCGGGCAGGCAGATCCGCCTGAAACGGAACATCGAACTGCTGCCTGAGCTGCTGGCCGACGGGATCGGGGGAAACAGTTTTTCGTTCTATGTCATCTCGGCGGCGCCCGAGGAAGTGATCATGTCGGCGCTCGACGGGATCGTGCCGCCCGAGAACATCTACGCGACACGATTCAGATATCACCCGACATCCGGAGAGATCGCATCGATCGAGCGCGTTCCCGCGGGTTACGGCAAGGTGGCGGTGCTTGACGATCTGCAGGCCCGGCTTCAGATCAGCTCGGACCGGATCATTTACGTCGGCGACGGAAGTTCGGATGTCCACGTCATGCTGCACGTCAACCGGCGGGACGGGTACACGATCGCGGTCTCGGAAAACCCGTACATCACTCCGATCGCGCGCCGCTCGATCTTGAGCGACGACGCGCTGAGTCCGCTGATTCCCGTCATGGAAGACATCATCGGGATGAGGGACCCGGGCGCGATCCGGTCATACTTCGAACCGCACGGGTTGCAGATCCAGGAATGGAGCAAGGTCACGACCGACTGGCTGACGATCAGCGAGAGCAAGGGCGTCTCCGATGCAATGCAGAAGGAGGCCGTCAATGCCTGACTGGATCGGATGG
>CALBSU010000874.1 GCA_937967285.1 uncultured Acidobacteriota bacterium | reverse complement strand
TGGCTCGCCGCGGCTGCTCTGACGGGATTCGCCGCTGAAGTTCTCGGGGTCAGATACGGCTTCATCTTCAGCGAATATTCATATACCGAGGTTCTCATCCCGCAGTTGTTCCGCGTGCCCGTCGTTATGCTCAGCGCGTGGATGGTGCTCGTCTCCTACTCACGCCAGTTGCTGCTCAGGTTCGATCTGAATCCGCTGATCGAGGCGCTGCTGGCCGCCGGCTGGATGACTGCCGTCGATCTCGTCATCGATCCGCTGGCCGCCAATCAGCTCGGTTACTGGCGATGGGTCAATCCTGGCGAATACTACGGCATCCCGTTTCATAATTTCGTCGGCTGGTTCGCCGTCAGTCTGATCATCTTTCTGGTTCTCAGGGATCGGCCGGCGCCCGATGCGGCTTCGCTGCTTGTCGGCCTGAGCATCGTCCTCTTCTTCACTTCGATCGCCCTCTCGCTCGGACTCTTCATTCCGGCGGGTGTCGGTATCCTGCTTGTGATCCTGCACCTCGTCTCGAATCCGGTCAGACTGAAAGGGTTTCTTCCTCTGAGCCGCAACCTTCAACTTCGCGAAAGATGACCGCAGCCATCCACGCTCCTTCCAAAAATTTCCGGCCACCGTCTTGCTAAATCTGTTGCGAAACTGTAAAAATAGTTTATCTTTTTAATCGCAGCCATAGAGACAGCGACAATTACTGATACTTCGCAGGCATTCGACCTCGAAGACATTGCGGAAACAGAAAATACGGAATCGCATTAGCGGGGAACCCTTCAATTCCCGACCGAACAGGAGGCACGACATGAAGAGAATGTATTTGGCGTCGGCAACCGTCCTGATGCTCGGTATCCTGGCGGGCGCGGCTGTGGCGCAGTCGAAGTCGGATTTTGCAGGAACCTGGGTGCTCGACACGAAGAAGACTCGTGACGTGCCTGCCGGTCTGAAGAGCTACATTCTGAATGTCAGGCAGGATGAAAATCAGATCTCCTTCGAGGCAAAGGTCGAAGGGGATCTCAGTCAGACGGTCTCACAGGACCAGCCGAGAACCAGCAATCTCAATACTTTCGGCGAGGTTGCCGGTCACAGTTCGTCGCCCGGTCCCGCTACGGGAGTTGCCGGAAGCGCGTTCGCGGATACCGGGACGGTTTCGAGCACCAGCCGGGTCAATGTCGCCAGGGGACGCGCCTTTTCGACCGTCATCAGGCGCATGAACTGCCGTCTGGACGGCGAGGAACGGGTCAGGGAACTGAGCGGTCTTTCCCCCGGCAGGCTGCGTCGCAAGGCGATCTGGAAGACTCCAAACAAGAGCATCGAACTGCATCTCCTGCGCGAGTTCGATACGCAGGGATCGGTCGTCACTTCGTCGGTCCGTGAACTTTGGGAGCTTGCCGACGGCGGCAAAGAGCTGAGAGTCAAGCGGACGGTCAATCTTCTCGCCGGCTGGGACGAAGTCACTCTGGTCTTCAGCAGGCAGTAACCGTACTCTTACAGGGCCGGACCATTTTTTGCAGGTCCAGCCCGACGATAATAGCAACCAACGAGGCACAAAATGCCTTTATTTCCGATCGGCTCCGGCAGCGAACCGGAGCGTGACTGTCGCAATCCTGAAACTGCACACCTGAAGCCGCCGTTGAACCGCCCGAACGGTATGCTTGCGCTTTCACCTGCATTATCTTCTCCGCTCGAACAATACGTCATCAACGAATCCCTTCGAAACCTGAAGGGGTCCAGGCTTAAGCTGAAAATCCGCAGGGATGGTCGTGTGCCCGCTTGCGAGCCGCGATCTCCGGGTCTCGCGGGGCCCGGTTTTCATAACACAGGAACACAGATGATCTCATGCAAATAACAGTACTCAAGGAAACCGAATCGATTGAAAACCGAGTCGCACTGGTTCCCGCATCGGTCAAGAAGCTGACCGGAATGAAAGCGGAGGTCGTCGTTGAAAGCGGCGCCGGGCTTTCGGCGGGCGCCTCCGATGCGGATTACGAGGCTGCAGGGGCCCGCGTATCTTCGGATCGCGATGCGCTGCTGGCCTCGGCCGATCTGCTCGCCTGCGTCGGACGTCCTTCAGAGGCAGACCTCTCGAAGCTCAGGGACGGCGCGGCGGTCATCGGGTTCGTGCGGCCCTTCGATGATCCCCGGGGACTCTCCCCCGCCTTGTCGAAGAACCTCAAAATCCTCTCGATGGAGATGATCCCGAGATCGACGCTCGCGCAGAAGATGGACGCGCTCAGTTCGCAGGCCAACCTCGCGGGTTATGCGGCTGTCATCGTCGCCGCCGAGCGTCTCAACCGCATCCTGCCGATGATGACCACGCCCGCCGGGACCATCTCTCCGGCCCGCGTCTTCATAATCGGCGCCGGCGTGGCCGGCCTGCAGGCGATCGCATCGGCCAAGCGCCTCGGCGCGCGTGTCGAAGCCTTCGACGTGCGACCCGAAGTCGAGGAACAGATCAAATCGCTCGGCGCCAAATTCGTCAAGGTCGATCTCGGAGAGACGGGCGGCACGGCCCAGGGCTATGCCAAACAGCTCACCGAGGAACAGCTCCAGAAACAGCGCGAGCTGATGGCCAAACAGTGCGCGATCTCGGATGTCGTCATCACCACGGCTCAGGTCTTCGGCCGCAAGGCGCCGCAGATCATTACAACGGAGATGGTCCGGAGCATGCATCCGGGCAGCGTCGTCGTTGACATGGCGGTCGAGACCGGCGGAAACGTCGAATGCTCGAAGCTCAATGAAGAGGTGGTTGTCGACGGCACGCTGGTCGTCGGGATTGGCAATCTGGCGCGCAAGGTCCCGGTTCCAGCCAGCCAGATGTACTCGAGCAACATCCTTAACTTCATCGAGCACTTCTGGAACAAGGAGACCGCTCTGATCAATTACAACCTCGAGGACGAGATCATGAAGAGCTGCATGATCATCTCAGACAGCAAGGTCCTCAACGAGACAGTTCAAAAACTGATGGGGTAAGAGCATGATTCTTTTATTATTCGTCTTCGTACTCGCCATTTTTCTCGGGTTCGAGCTGATCTCCAAGGTCCCGTCACAGCTGCACACGCCCTTGATGTCAGGATCGAACGCCATTTCCGGAATCTCCATCGTCGGCGCGCTCATCGCCCTCGGTTCGGAACATCAGACGGTCACACTGGTTCTCGGCCTCATCGCCGTCATCAGCGCCATGATCAACGTGGTGGGAGGATATCTGGTCACCGACCGCATGCTCGGCATGTTCAAAAAGAAAGATGAGATGAAGAAATGACGGACCTTACAAATTATATCGACATAACTTATATCGTCTCCGCGATACTCTTCATATTCGGACTCAAGATGCTGGGATCGCAGGCCACTGCCCGGCGCGGCAACCTGATCTCATCGATCGGAATGCTGCTGGCGATCGTAGCCACGCTGGCCGTCAAGGGGATGTCCTATCAATGGATCATCGTCGGCATGGTCGCCGGATCGATCATCGGCGCATGGGCGGCGTATGCGGTCAAGATGACTTCGATGCCCGAGATGGTCGGCCTCTTCAACGGTTTCGGCGGACTGGCGAGCATGCTGGTCGGCTGGGCCGAATACGAGGCGCGACCTGAAAGCCCTGTCTTCACGCTGGTCTCGATCTTTCTGACGATCCTGATCGGTGCGGTGACCTTCAGCGGGAGCATGATCGCCTACGCCAAACTGGCCGAGAAGATGTCCGGGAAACCGATACTCTATCCGGGCCAGAAGCTGATCAATGCGCTGATCCTGCTGATCATCGTCGGGCTCGGAGTCTGGTTTGTAATCAACCCGCTCGAGGGATACTACATCTTCCTCGGCATCATGGCGCTCTCGCTGATCATCGGAGTCCTGCTGGTCATACCGATCGGCGGCGCGGACATGCCGGTGGTCATCTCGCTGCTCAACAGCTACTCGGGTCTCGCGGCGTGCGCCGCCGGATTCGTCATTCTCAACAAGGTGCTGATCGTCGCCGGCTGTCTGGTCGGCGCGAGCGGTATCATCCTGACGCAGATCATGTGCAAGGCGATGAACCGGTCGCTGGCCAATGTGCTCTTCGGCGGGATGGGCGCGACGGCCGGCAAGGCATCGGACAAGGCCCAGGGAGAGGTCAAGGCGCTCAACGCACAGGACGCCTTCTACATTCTCGAAGCCGCGCGTTCGGTCGTCTTCGTCCCCGGCTACGGCATGGCTGTGGCCCAGGCTCAGCACGTCGTCCGCGAGCTCGGCAACCTGCTCGAGGAGAACGGAGCCGAGGTCAGATACGCCATTCATCCCGTGGCCGGACGCATGCCCGGCCACATGAATGTGCTGCTGGCAGAGGCGGACGTGCCCTACGAGCAGCTGGTAGAGATGGAACCGGCCAATTCGATCATGCCGACGGTCGATGTCGCGATCGTCATCGGCGCCAACGACGTGGTCAATCCGGCCGCCCGGACCGACGAGTCGAGCCCGATCTACGGTATGCCGATCATCAACGTCGACGAAGCGAAGACGGTCTTCGTCCTCAAGCGTTCGATGGCTTCCGGTTTCGCCGGCATCGAAAACCCGCTCTTCTTCCTCGATAACACGCGCATGCTCTTCGGTGACGCAAAGGCCACCGTCCAGGCGCTGGTCAACGAGTTCAAGAGCGCATAAGGGCGAGTACCGCATGGAGTACAGTCTTCAGGCGGGTTCTTCAGTAATTAATCCGAGTAACGATTAATCACTGAAGAACCCGCCTGAAGGCGGTACTCCATGCTCTTCCATGCCGTCATTTCTTTCTGCTCAGCACGACGAGCAGGGCATTCTCCTTTTCGCCCTCAGCCGGCGGGGCGATGCGCCTGCCGGAGACCTTGATGTTCGTCGAGCGTGCCTCACCCGAGAAGACGAATCTGCCGTCGGTTCCGACCACGCAGGCACGTGCGACATCCCACCCGTTACCTCCAATGAAGGTGCTGAAGAGCAGCCGGTCCAGATTCGGGGAAAAGACCGCCGCGAAATAGTCCGGAAATCTTCCCGGCTGCGCCTGGACAGCATTGACCATCGGCAGATCCGGCGAGAAAGTGCCGCCTGTGATGTGGATGTTGCCCTCGGCATCGACGTCGATTCCTTCAATGCCCTCGCCGAAGCGGCCTCCGAAGTATGTCGATCCGAGAACGGCTTTTCCGTCAGTCGAGAATTTGACGAGGAATATGTCGCCCGGATAGTTGGTGTAGTTGCCGGTACCGTCGCTGCCGGTGCCGTTGTATGTCTTGTCCCACGATTTCTCGCCGAGCGCGAGCCCGGTATCCGAAAAAGTCGTCACGCCGACCACCGCCGAGCCTTTGCCGTCGACGGCCAGTTGATGTGTCTCGGTTCCCTCATCCATCGGTCCGCCGATGTAGGTATGCCAGAGTAGTTCGCCCGTCCGGCCGTATTTGACGAGGTGAAGATCATAGCCTCCGCCGGCCTTCTCCTGGATTGCTCCTCTGATCTTCAGATCCGTTGAATTGGTACTGCCGACAGCATATGTGTTGCCGTCCCTGTCGACACGGATCGACGGCCCCTCGAAGTCGTTCCCGGATCCGCCGATATGAGTCGCCCAGAGGACTTTTTTACCGTCGCTCGAGACCCTCGCCACCACGCCGTCGTGCCTGCCGGCGTGAGGTTCGCCGGTCGTTACGTGAGGGAAGGGAAACGAGACCGAAGTCGATGCTACGTGGATCGCGCCCCCGGCGTCGACATCGATGTCGCGTATGAAGTCGTCCCCCTTGCCGCCGAAGTAGCTGGACCAGATCAGCTTGCCGTCACGGTCGAGCCGGGCCAGAAAACCGTCCTGCTTTCCGTACAGGCTGTCGGGGCGCGACTCGACGTCGCCGCCGAAATCCGGCTGGACGACCCCGCGCGTGGTCGGGAATCCCTCACCGGCCCGGCCCGCCAGATAGATCCCGCCGTCACTGCCGACCTCGATCGCATAGGCGCGATCATGATTCGGACCTCCGATCAGGCGCCACCAGAGCAGCTTTCCATCCCTCGATATCTTGAGCACGATCACGTCCTGCCGTCCGCCGAAATCCGGCTGCAGCGAATTCGGCAGATCCGGCGAGGCGGTCGCGCCGCCTGTGGCGTAGATGTTGCCATCCGCGTCGACGTCGACATCCCGGATGCCGGCAATCCCTTTGCCGAGATAGGTCCGGGTTTCTATTTCGTACTCAGGTCCGCGGTTCTGCCAGGCAGGCCAGGCGATTGCCGCGATCAATACCGTCATACTCGCGATCAGTCTGTTCATCGCTTAGGTGCCTCCGATACTTCGTCGAGAAATCTGAAGACGTCCGGCAGCGCGACCTGAACGACGACCAGATGTTCGACGTCAGGGTATTCGCGCATGACGATGCGTTTGACCTGGCGCGTTTTGAGAGCCGATTCCAGTCGCCGGGCATTGGCGAGTGCGAAGTCCTCCGAGCCGGCGCCGATGAAGAAGGGAAGATCGGCGATCGCGGAATCCGGCTGGATCTGGCCGCCTCCTCCGAGCGCTGCCAGTGCGGCGAACTTCTGTGGCGCGCTCTGCGCCGAGGCGACGGCCTGCGCGGCTCCCATCGAATGACCGACCAGAAAGACCCTCCGGCGATCGACCGGGTAGAGCCCTGCCACCGAATCGATGATCTCCGCGGCCCGGCCCGGCGTGAACCCTGTCGTTCCGCGCGGAGCGACCAGCAGCCAGCCCCGCTCCTCGCAGAGCTTCGCAATCGCCCCGTTCCCGTAGCCGTCGAAGAAGAGGTTCTCGCTGCCTCCCGCGCCGTGGAGGGCGATGACCAGAGGCAGGGGCGATCCGCCAGAAGCCGCGCGGGGCGCCTGCAACCTCACCGGGACCGTCCCGCTCGCGATCTTCAGCGTCATCCAGAACTGTCCGGCTCCCCCGTAGGCTCTTTTCCCGGCGGCTGCCTCTTCCGCCTCACGCAGCAGTCGCGCCGCCGGATAATTTGTCTCCATCGTCTGGCCGTCGGCCAGCGCTCCGAGCAGGGCAGCGAGCGAACGGACCGTCTCCGACGACGAACTATCCTGCATCTGTGTCTGCCCCTTGAGCGATGCGATCCTCGCCGCCAGATTGCGCGCCGCGGAGATGGTCTGTTCGGTCGCGGCCAGAACCCTGCCGCCGATCATCACCTCCGCCCGCAAAGTGTAGTCGCCCTCCGGCAGCGACTTCAGGTTGAAGGCGATCCGCTGAGGAATGCCTGCGATCTCGTATCCCCGCGCGTCGCCCGTCCGCCTGCCGCCGGACAGAAGCGTCAGTCGCAGCGATGCCTTCTTCGGAACCTCCGCGCCTTCGGGATAGAGCTGCCTCAGCTCCAGCGACAACTCTTCCCGGCCCGCATCGATCAGTCGCGCAGCCGGGCTGATGTAAAGCGACTCGGCCCACATCCTCTCGGCCGGAGGCTCGGCGATGCCGCTTAGCGCCAGCCTGGCCAGGTCGAGCTCACGCCCGGCCTCCTTCAGCTTGAGCGAAAAGAAGAGGTTGACCGATTTTTTCAGGCGCTCGACCGCGAGGCGTCGCGCAACGGCATCAGACTGCCGGTCCCAGGCGGCCTCGCAGGCCCGCAGCCTCTGGCCGAGCTCGAAACGCTCGGTCTGACCGAATGCGTTGCCGCACATGATCAGCAGGATCAACGGCAGGAGTAATTTTCTGTTCATCGGCAATGCTCCATTTTTCGGGAATGGTGAGTCCCGAATGATGAACGATCGATAGCCGATAATCAAACTCCGCCGTTCAGCGCGCCCTCATAATCTGATTCCAGTCGGTGGTATAGCGCGGAGAAACGTTCTCGAAGCGGGTTCGCCACGGGCCGTCGAGCGGGTAGAGGCCGCAGCGCACCGTCTCATGGCCGAACTTCTCGTTGAGTTCGTCGATCGCCGCCATCAGCCGGCGGTGAATCTCGTACCGCTGCTGCTCCCAGAGCCGCAGCGGTATCCGGTCAGCCATTTCGAGTTCGCTCAGCAGGACGCCCGCCTTGCGGATTCTGTAGCCGTGTCGGAAGACCCTTGCCAGAGCCGCCATGGCCAGCGCCTGCAGCTCCATCGTGTTGTCGCTTCTCGGCGCCACCTCCAACGTCACGCTCCCCGAATACTGCGGTTCGTCCTCTTTGAAACGGTCGGTCGTCACGAAGACGGCGATCCGTCCGGCCGCCAGCCCGCTCCGTCGCAGCTTCTCGGCCGCCCGCCCGGTGAACCACGCAACCGCCGCTCTCACCTCAGCCGGCTCCTCGACCCCGCGCCCGAACGAACGCGAGACGCAGATCATCTGCCGCGTCTTCGGAGTCGGTTCGAACGGAATGCACGGTATCCCGCGCAGTTCATGCACCGTCCTCAGCCCGCAGATCGTCATCCTCCGCCGCACCCAGTCGTCGTCCGCATCACGCAACTCGAGCGCCGTCCTGATCCCGTTCCGCTCGAGCATCGCCGCATATGCCGGCCCCACGCCCCAGACATCTCCCACCTCGATCCGCTCGAGAGCCGCCCGCTGATGCCGCGAACGCGTCAGATCCAGCACGCCTCCCGTCTTCCGCGAGCTCTTCGCCAGCTCGATCGCGATCTTGGCCAGCGTCTTCGTCTCGGCGAAACCGATCGAGACCGCGATCCCCGTCAGCCCCCGCACCGCCTCCCTGATCCGCCGACCCGTCTCCGTCAGATCCCCTCGACACGGAACCTTCAGAAAGACCTCGTCGATCGAATAATGCTCGATATCCGGGCTGAAATCCTCAAGCACCGACTGAAAACGCCACGACATGTCCGCGTACAGCTCGTAATTGCTCGACAACACCTCCACGCCGTGCCGCGCCACCAGATGCCTCACCTCGAACAACGGCACTCCCATCCCTATCCCCAGCTCCTTCGCCTCCTTCGACCGCGCCACCACGCACCCGTCGTTGTTCGACAGCACCACCACCGGACGCCCCGCCAGCCTGGGATCGAAAGCCTTCTCCGCCGTCGCGTAGAAATTGTTCGCGTCGATCAGACCGATCGAGTTCATCGCGCCCCCGGCATCAGCCTGCTCACCCGCAGATGATGCGTGATCGAATGAATCACCCGCCCGAAGATCTCTGCATCTTCTCCCGCGCGGATCTCGCCGTACCTCGCATTCCCCGGACACAGCCAGTACCCGTCATCCCGTTTCTCCAGCCGGCGAACCACCCTCTCACCCCTCACAAATGCCAGCACTATCTCTCCTCCCGCATACCGCGTCCCACGCTCGATCACCAGCAGATCCCCGTCGAATATCCTCTCCCCCGTCATCGCATCGCCCTCGAACCGCACGAAAAACGTGCTCAGCGGCGCCCGAACCAGTAACCCATGCAGATTCAACGCCGGCTGCCGATGATCCTGCGCCTGCGAGGGAAATCCCGTAAACCTCTCCATCTCACACACTCTCTTGTTTTGTCTGTCGCATTAGGTTTCATCCCTGCGACAGTTGGGGCGTTAAATATCTCCGCGACAATCGCGAACAGAACCGATCAGCTACCCGACGCTCTTCCTGGCTTTAGGTTTCGGGCCGGGTTTTCGGGGCTTGAAGTTGAGCACCTCGCTCAGATAGACATGAGGCACTCCGCCGATCAGTTTCGTTCGTAATCTGCCGCGCCTGATCAGGTTGGCGATGGCCGCGCGATCCACTCCGCGCAATCTCGCCGCCGCCGCCTGCGAAATCAAGTCGCTAGTCTTCATCTGTTCAGTAAAAAGTAGAAAGTAGAAAGTAGAAAGAGGATTCGCACTTTTTACTTTCTACTTTTTACTTTCTACTCATTCCTTCCTGCATCACTTTGAACCGTAGTGAATGGGGAGTTATGTTAACAATGTTAACATAACTGTGCAAGAGGAAAGGGAAGTAGAAAGTAGAAAGTAAAAAGTAAAAAGTAGAAGGGGGCTCCGCTTTCTACTTTCTACTTTCTACTTTTTACTTTCTACTTTCTACTTAATCACCACATTGACCAGATTGGCAGCCTTTCCATCGACAGTCAGGGCGATGTTAGCTGCGCCGCGGCCGGCGAGCGAGCGGTCGAGGCGGATGTTGACCTGATCGAGGCCGGTGAAGGAGCCCTGGGGAC
>CALBSU010000873.1 GCA_937967285.1 uncultured Acidobacteriota bacterium | reverse complement strand
GAATCAGCCTCAATAAAATACAGGTTGTCGATCACGCAAATCCACAGCGACGACGAATACACTATCGTTTGCCTCACAGATCAATTGCCCCCGACAGTCAGGTTCTTTTACTTCAGATCGTTAAACGCGCCCTCACAAAGCAGAAATGAAGATTTCATGGACGGAAGTGTGAGATTCGGCGGTTGAACTCTGATGGATATCTATGCCGTCACGCCCCCCGTACGATCTGAAAAATGTTATTCCGGAGGATCTCACGCGCATGTCCAAATTTTCACTTACGACCAGAAGGATGATCTGGGGGGCGTTGATTGCGGCGACGGCCGCGATGTCGATATTTTCGACAGGGGCGGGAATATCCGCCGCGGCACAGGACGAGAGGGAAGCGAAGAGGGCGGGAGAAGAGAAGGCACGCCAGGCGTATGGTCGGATGCCGATGAGTTTCGAGGAGAATCGGGGGCAGGCTGATTCCGAGGTGCTGTATCAGGCGAAGGGGCATGGTTATCAGGTCTTTCTGACCGGGGGAGAGGCCGTGCTGATGTTGAGCGGCGGCGATGCCGGCCGCGCGGATGAGCGGCCGGGTGGAAGCGATCGACGTGAGGGAGCGTTGCGGTTGCGGCTGGTAAATGCGCGAGAGGCGGCTTCGATCTCCGGCTCGGTTCAGTTGAAGGGCAGGAGCAACTACCTGATCGGCAATGATTCCTCGAAATGGGTGACGGACATCCCGACGTGGGGGCGGGTCGAGTACCGCGAGGTCTATCCGGGGATCGATCTGGCTTTTTACGGCAATCAGCAGAGGCTGGAGTACGATTTCGTGGTGCGACCGGGCGCGGATCCGCGACGGATCGGCGTGCGGATCGAAGGGGCGGACAGGATGAAGCTGTCGCCGGAGGGCGATCTTGTCCTGGAGATCGGCGGGAACAGGGTGATTCACCGCAGCCCGGTCACCTATTCGGATGACGGCGGGGCGAGGCAGAGGGTTCGGAGCCGGTACGTCATCAACGGCGACGGATCGATCGGATTCGAGGTCGATGGGTACGACCCGAAAAAGACGCTGGTCATCGATCCGGTGATCGATTATTCGACCTTCTTCGGGGGCATCGGATCTGACGAGGGCTTTGCGATCGACGTCGATGCGACGGGCAGCGCCTATGTCACCGGGACCACGTATTCGAACAACTTCAACACATTCGCGCCGCTCCAGCCGATCAATCGCGGAGGCAAGTATGACGCTTTCGTGGCCAGGATCGATGCGACGGGCTCGGGGCTGGTCTGGTCGACCTATCTCGGCGGCGGGGGCGAGGATACTGCCCGAGCGATCGCGGTCGACGGCGCCGGCAATGTCTGGGTGGCGGGGATCACGAATTCGCAGGATTTCAGTATCCGCAACGCGTTCCAGGCGCAGATCAGCAGCATCGCGGATGAGGGGTTCATCACGAAGATCAATTCATCCGGATCGGATCTGGTCTTTTCGACATATCTCGGCGGGACGGGGAACGATCAGATCTTCGGGATCGCGCTGGATCAGGCCGGGGACGCAGTGGTGACCGGCTCATCGGCTTCGGCGAACTTCCCGCTGCGCAACGCGCTGCAGGCCGTCAATCAGGGAAACACAGACGCTTTCGTGACGAAGATCAAGGGGGACGGGACGGATCTGGTCTATTCGACCTTCATCGGCGGCTCGGATTTCGACGAAGCCTACGGGGTATTTCTCGATCCGGGCGGAAACGTCTATCTCGCGGGCACGACATCGTCCGCCAACTTCCCGACGGTCAACCCGCTTCAGCAGCAGAACCGCGGAGGCGGCGGGGACGCCTTCGTGACGAAGCTCAACGCTCAGGGGAGCGCCATCATCTATTCGACCTATCTCGGCGGCTCTGCGGTCGATGTGGCATACGGAATCGCGGTCGACGGCAATCTGAACGCATACGTGACCGGCCACACATTCTCGACGGATTTCAATACTCAGAATCCGCTTCAGGCGACTAATCGAGGAAATGCGGACGCCTTCGTGTCGCGCCTCAGCCTGAACGGGAACGCGCTCGTCTATTCAACCTATCTCGGCGGCAGCGGAGGCGATTTCGCGCGCGGGATCGTGGTCGATTCGGGATCGAATGCGTATGTCATCGGGCGAACCATCTCGACGGACTTCAACACGCGCAATGCGTTGCAGCCGACCAATCGCGGCGAGTTCGACGCATTCGTATCGAAGGTCAACTTCACGGGCAGCCAGCTCGTCTATTCGACCTACCTCGGCGGAGCGAGCGACGACCTTGGATACGGGATCGCAATCGATGGGGCGGGCAACGTCTACGTCACCGGCGACACGCGATCGACCGACTTCAACACTCAGAATCCGCTTCAGGCGGAGAATCGAGGCGGACTGGATGCCTTCGTCTCGAAGATCAACGCGGCGGGTTCGGCGCTTGCGTGGTCGACCTATCTGGGCGGCGCGGGTGAGGATCTCGGGCTGAGCATCGCGATCGATTCGGCCGGAAACGCGTACATTACCGGTTTCACCAGTTCGAACGACTTCATCACGCGGAGTCCGATCCAGGCGGTCAGCCGCGGCGGGCTCGAGGTCTTCGTGACGAAGATCTTCGCCGATGCATCCGATATCGCGTTCAACACATATTTCGGCGGCAACGGATCGGATACCGGCAACGCGATCGCGGTCGACAGCGGCGGCAACAGTTACGTGGTGGGAGCGACGACATCGACGAACCTGCCGACGCGGACTCCGTTCCAGCCGACCAACCGCGGGAGCCTCGACGCGTTCATCGTCAAGTTCAACGCCTCGGGCAACAATATCGTCTATTCGAGTTATATGGGCGGGCTTTTCGGCGACTCGGCGCGCGGGGTTGCGGTCAATCTGGCGGGAAGCGCGTTCGTGGTGGGCAACACGTTTTCAAACGATTTCCCGGTCCAGTCGGCGTTTCAGGGGACGAACGCCGGCGAGGGCGACGCGTTTGTGGCGCGGGTCAGCCCGACCGGCACATCGCTTACCTGGTCGACCTATCTCGGCGGAACGGGGACGGACGAAGCATCGGGCGTGGCCGTCGATACCGCCGGCAACGTCTACCTTACGGGCAACACCGCATCCGTCAATTTCCCCGTCAAGAATGCGCTGCAGGGCAACAACCGGGGCGGCCAGGATGCTTTCGTGGCGAAGCTCAATTCGGACGGCGCCAGTCTGGCCTGGGCGACATATCTCGGAGGGCAGCGGGCCGACATCTCGAATGCGATCGCGATCGACGCCGCGGGAAGCGCATACATCACCGGATCGACGGCATCGGCCAACTTTCCGCTTCAGAACCCGCTTCAGCCGGGATACGGCGGAGGCGATCTGGATGCGTTCGTTTCCAAGATCGACGTCAACGGCTCGGCGCTGATCTATTCGAGTTACCTCGGCGGAAGTCTGGCCGAGGTCGGAAATGCGATCGCGGTTGACGGGAATGGAAACTGCTACGTCTCGGGAGTGACCGGGTCGGTCAATTTCCCTGTCGTCAATCCGCTCCAGGCGTCGAATCAGGGCGGCAACGAAGCGTTCATCGTCAAGATCAATGCGGCGGGTTCGGCATTCAATTATTCGACCTATCTCGGCGGAACTGGTGAGGACCGCGGTTCGGGGATCGCCGTTGACGGCTTCGGGACGGCATATGTTACCGGCGCGACGGCCTCACCGGACTTCAATATCCAGTTCCCGCTGCTCGGATACGGCGGAGGCACGGATGTCTTCGTCGCCAAGATCCTCGG
>CALBSU010000872.1 GCA_937967285.1 uncultured Acidobacteriota bacterium | reverse complement strand
TGGCATTGTAACATGGATGGGAGCGCCCGGGAGCGCCAAGCCCCTGGGGGCGCCGAGCCCCCGGGAGCGCCGAGCCCCAGCTCGGCACTTATCCTAATCCCCTGCAAAACACGTAAGGCACGCCAAGCCCCCGGAGCGCCGAGCCCCCGGGAGCGCCGAGCCCCAGCTCGGCACTCTTCCTATCAGGCTACAAACCAGGTAAGGCACGCCGAGCTCCCGGGAGCGCCGAGCCCCAGCTCGGCACTCTTCCTATCAGGCTACAAACAAGTAAGGCACGCCGAGCCCCCGGAGCCCCGAGCTCCCGGGAGCGCCGAGCCCCAGCTCGGCACTTTTCCTACCACGCGACAAAACACGTAAGGCACGCCGAGCTGGGGCTCGGCGCTCCCAGGGCACTCCCAGGACGCTCTTGTTCATTAAGTGTCGATCGTGTACAAAGTAACGGATTAAAAGATACACCATCGCTTTCCCACGCAACGATACAGACAGGAATAAGACACATGGCTGAACCCGCTAACGGCTTGCAGGAACCAGAACTGAAAGATCCATACCAGCTTCTTCCGGAGGACATCGCCGAGCCGCCGGCGACATTTCTCGGCGCGCTGAGACGGATCGGGCCGGGAATGATCCTGGCGGCCTCGATCGTCGGCTCGGGCGAGCTGATCGCGACGACTACGCTCGGCGCGCAGGTCGGCTACACCGCGATGTGGGTGATCCTGCTGAGCTGCTTCATCAAGCCGGCGCTGCAGGCGGAGATGGGCCGCTACATCATCGCCAGCGGCGAGACCGGTCTGGCCAGTTTCAACCGCGTGCCGGGGCCGAAGTTCAAGGTCAACTGGGTGGTCTGGGCGTGGGCGATCATGACGCTGCTGACTCTGCTCCAGGTCGGAGCGATGTTCGGCGGCGTGGCGCAGGTCATGAATCTGGTCATCCCGGCGATTTCGATTCGAATCTGGGTGCTGATCTTTCTCGGGATCACGCTGGCGCTGCTGCTCGGCGGAGGATACGAACGGATCGAACGGCTGGCGATGCTCAAGGTGGGACTCTTCACCATGCTGACGTTTATGGCGGCGCTGCTGCTGATCCGCATGCCGCAGTACTTTTCGTGGGAGGCATTCTGGGAAGGCTTCAAGTTCCGGATGCCGGGCGAGGGATTCTCGACGGCCGTGGCCGTCTTCGGGATCACCGGCGTCGGCGCGAGCGAGCTGTTTATGTACCCTTACTGGTGCGTCGAGAAGGGCTACGCGCGGTTCACGGGCAGGATCGAGGACTCGGCCGCCTGGAACGCGCGTGCGCGCGGGTGGATCCGCGTCATGCATATGGACATCGGGGCCTCGATGGTCATCTACACCGTCGCGACGATCGCATTCTACCTGCTCGGCGCGGGGATCCTCCACGGGATGGGCAAGGTGCCGTCGGCCTCGGACATGATCCCGACCTTATCCAATATCTACACGCAGACGCTCGGCGAGTGGTCGCTCTGGTTGTTTTACCTCGGAGCGATCTTCACCCTTTACGGGACGATCTTCGCGGCGACGGCCGCGCACTCGCGCGTCTTCTCGGACATGCTCCGGCTGATGGGAGCGTTTCGTGCGGACGATTACCGGACCCGTCTGAAATACCGCAATGCATTCGTGGTAATTCTGACGGTCATTCCCGTTGCGCTCTATCTGTTCTTCGAATCGCCGGTCAAGATGGTGGTCGCCGGTGGCATAGCGCAGGCGATGATGCTGCCGATCATCGGCATCAGCACGCTCTACCTGCGCCACAGACATCTCCCCGGCCAGATCGCACCGCATCGGATGGTTACGGTTGCGCTCTGGGTGGCGACGGCGATTATCATCGCCATGACTGGTTATTACATTCTCGACCGGCTGGGAGCGGTGTGATCGATCAGAAGTCGATCCGGTCTTCGGTCTGATATGAGCGTTCGAGCAACTGCTGGCGGATGCGGATCGCTTCCTGCAGTGCGGCCTGTTCGTCGCCGTCCTTGATCGGAACCAGAACCTTCTTGATCTTCCGCGGGCTGATCGACGCCTGGACCTCGAAGGCCGGGAATTCGCGGCGGCGAACTCCGACGATCCCCGTCCTGTTCCGACGGTTGGTGGTCGTCACCATCCGGTCCGTCCGGGGCTTGCCGATGCTCATCTCGATCTCGTCGCGGTACTTCTTGGCCTCGACCAGAGCCGACAATTTGTTGCCGTATTTGCTGTCGGAAAAGAACTTCCGGTACTGCTTGTCATAATATTTCACACGGACATACCAGCCGTGCGTGTCATGAGTATCAATTCGTGAAATGCTCTTGAGCCTCAGTTTGTTTTTCATAGCGTGCATAGTTTACACACAACAGGTTGTGATGCAAAGACCGATCATAACCATATATAGTCCAAATTCGATTTTTTTCGATATTTTTTTAACGCAGAGACGCAAAGTGGGCAGAGATTTTAATGAATCCGGCAAAACTCGTTATATTTCCATGAGGCGATACTCGTGATTTCAACATCTATAAAATCAATCTCTGCCCCTCTGCGCCTCTGCGATGTAAAAATTAGAGTAGAACTACCATCCAATCCGACAAGAGAGAAGGGTGAAAGTTATGAGTGTTGAGCGAAGAATGCCGACAGACAATGATTTTCGGATGCCGAGTTTCCGGCTGGACGGGCGGGTGGCGCTGGTGACGGGAGGGAGTCGCGGGCTGGGACTGGGGATGGCGCTGGCACTGGCGCATTCGGGAGCGGATCTGGCGATAGCCGCGCGTAATGAGGAAGAACTGGCCGCCGCCGGGGAGATGATCCGGGCGACCGGGAGCAGGATCCACCTGATCCCGACCGACGTCGGCGATGTCGAGTCGGTCAGGTCGATGATCCGCAAGACGGAGGAGCATTTCGGACGGCTCGACATCCTGGTCAATGCGGCCGGAGTCAATTTCCGGAGGCCGCTCGAGACCTTCACGCCCGAGGACTGGGACACCCTGATGTCCGTCAATCTGAAGGGTGCGTTCTTCGCCTGTCAGGAGGCCGCGCCGATCATGCGGCGTCAGGGAAAGGGGCGCATCATCAACGTCGGGTCGATCGTCTTCGAGATTTCGATACCCAACATCGCGCTCTATTCGATCAGCAAGGGAGGGATGCGCCAGATGACGCGGGCGCTGGCGATCGAGCTGGCCAGCGACAACATCACGGTCAACGCCATCGCTCCGGGCCGTTTCTGGACGCGCATGACTGATGC
This sequence comes from uncultured Acidobacteriota bacterium, assembly GCA_937967285.1. Classification (GTDB taxonomy): domain Bacteria; phylum Acidobacteriota; class Blastocatellia; order RBC074; family RBC074; genus JADJXM01. The sequence continues at coordinate 4,238 of CALBSU010000872.1, read as the reverse complement.
CTTCTTCTCGGTTCCGGAGCTCTACGATTCGGCGGTCGGCGTGATCCCGCTGGGCCGTCCCGGGACACCCTCAGATCTGGCCGGCGCGACTGTCCTGCTCGCCTCGGACGGATCGGACTACATTACAGGTCAGACGATCTTCATCGACGGAGGCTGGCTGGTCAACGGGGGCGTCAAGGCCTAGGATTGACAACCGTCTCGACACAGTCTTATAGTCTGCCGGTCATTCCATGTAACAAGGCCCGGTCTGCGAGGTCTCTATCACCCTGTCAGAAATCAATAAACCTCCACATCGCCGATACAGGAGGAAGAGTGTCGAATAGGAATTCGAACCACATCAACTCATCAATGGCACCCATCGACCGGTCGGGGATCACCGAACTGGTCGTGCAACGGATCAAAGATCTTCTGTCCCGCGGAGAGCTGAAGGCCGGCAGTCGCCTGCCGCCGGAGCGCGAACTGGCCGAGATGCTCAACATCAGCCGGCCGTCGCTGAGGACGGCGCTCAAGGCACTCTCGGTCATGGGCATCATCCGGGCCAAGCCCGGCGCCGGCACCTACATCGCGGAGTCCCTGCCCGAAGTCTTCACCGAACCCATGCACTTTATGACGCTGATCAACAACACCAGCGTCGAAGAGCTCTTCGAGGCGCGCCGGATCATCGAAGCGGGGCTCGCCGAACTGGCCGCCGAACGCGCAGTCGCGGAGGACGTCGAAGCCCTCAACCGCGAGATCGAAGGCATGCGCGAAACGATATACGATCCCGAAAACTACCTCAAACACGATGTCCGGTTTCATCAGATCATAGCCCGCGCCGCGAACAACAAGCTGATGAGCGGCGTGATGGACACCATCGCCCAGCTCCTCTTTCATATCCGCCGCCAGACGATCAAGGACGCACGGGACCTGGAAGAAGCCATCGACTGGCACAGAAAGATTGTCGATGCCATCCGCAAGCGCGATACAAAGCGCGCCAAGGACATGCTCTCGAGCCACCTCCGCGCCGCTCAGGCCGCCTGGGCTCGCGAAAATCGCCCGCCCGCGACGGACGACCTCTCGAATGGCGATCCGCCGACGCTGAAGAGAAGGTTGAGATAGACTTCAATCAGTAGAAAGTAGAAAGTAAAAAGTAGAAAGGGTACCCGTTTTGACGAGGCTTCGTATGAAACCCATCCTTCCGGTTTACCCTTTCTACTTTCTACTTTTTACTTTCTACTTCCACTGATAATTACCCTCAAATCCCTGACGTTATTCCCTGTCGGACCGGTGATGATTGCGTCGCCGAGCGCGTCGAAGAAGGAGAATGAGTCGCTGCCGGCGAGGAAGGTCTCGGGATCGAGCCCCAGATCGCGGGCGCGGCGAATGGTCGATTGATCGGCCACGGCGCCGGCGGCGGGACTTTTGCCGTCGATGCCGTCGGTTCCGGCGCTGAGAACCGCGATCTGCGGGGATGTTTCGGCTTCAAGATGAAGGGCCGCGCGGAGGACGAACTCCTGGTTGCGGCCGCCGCGACCGGGACCGCGGACGGGACAGATCGCCTCGCCGCCCGAGAGCAGGCAGACGCCGCCCGAGGGCTGCCCGCCGGCGATTCGTCCTATGCGGGCGAGATGTTCCACTGCGAGCGCCTCGACTTCGGCTTCCACCAGATCCTCTGCGATGACGACGTGAAGGCCGTGGTCGGTCCGCGCTATCTTTTCAGCCTCGAGCAGCGCCATCCGGTTATCCATTAATAGATGATGCGTGAGGCTGCCATTATTTTCAATCCGCGGCATCGGCGGCAGAGCGCCCGAGCGGATCAGACTTGCGACTTCGCGGGGAAACGCATCGAGCAGCCTGTAGCGGTCGATGATCTCGGGGAATGCCGCCGGATCAGATGAGTCGGGCAGCGTGGGACCGGAGGCGACCGAGGTCAGATCGTCCGAGTTGACGTCCGAGATGATGAGCGAGATCCGGCGGGACATCGGAGCGGCCTCTGCCAGCCGGCCGCCCTTGACCGCTGAAAGGCGGCGGCGAACGACATTCATCTCGGCGATCACCGCTCCGCATTCGACCAGCGCGCGATTGACCTCCCGCAGATCGTCGAGAGATATCAGCGGATCGATCGGTGACTCGAATATCGCAGACCCTCCGCCCGAGATCAGAAACAGGACGAGCGTTTCGGGCGAATCGAACTCCCTCAGCAGATCGAGCGCGCGATTCGCCGCCAGCAGGCTGGTTTCGTTCGGGAGCGGATGCCCGCCGAGCATGACGGGCAGCTTCGCCGGGGCCGCGCCGGTCAGCGCATTGCTGACGACCAGCCCGCCGTCGAGCCGGTCGGCCAGCCTGAGTTCAGCGGCTCTCGCCATCGGAACCGCAGCCTTGCCGATCGCAAGTACGATCAGGCGACGGTAGAGGCTCGCATCGATCAGCTCGTCGCCGACGCGAAGCCGCTCGCCCTGCAGTTCGAGGTGATTCAGCACCAGCCGCTCGACGTCGATCGCAGCCAGTGTCTTCTCGAAGATATCTCTCGCCGCATTTTTCAGTCCGGTATCCCCGCTCATCACCCGATCCATTCACTGGCCAGCAGGCCGAAGACATTGTGATCGACAAAACGGTCGTAGAGCCATTCGGCCTGGCGGACGACCCCTTCGCGTTTGAATCCCAGCCTCACCGGAATCGCGCAGCTTCGCCGGTTGCCGGTCGCGCAGCGGATCTCGACTCGATTGAGCTGCAGATCGAGAAAAGCGTAATCGATCATCGCCGAGCAGGCCCGCGTGACGATTCCCCTGCCCTGGTAATCGGCGCCGACCCAGTATCCGATCTGCACTATCCGGTTGACCCAGTCGATCGTGTTGTAGCTGATCACTCCGGCCAGCCTGCGCTCAAACCAGACTCCCGCCACCAGCCCGGTATTTGCCCCCAGTTGCTCGCGCGAGCTTCTGATGAACCTGACGGAATCCATGCGCGTCTTCTCGTTGTCCAGCCACGGCAGCCATTGCCTTAAATACTGGCGGTTCTTATCAACCAGTCGGAAAAGGTCGTCGGCATCGTTCTCTGCCAGCTCCCGCAACTCGAGATCTTTTTCTATCACAAGACAAAACATCGTATTCCCTGTCGTATTGAATCGGCTGCCTCACCGCACGGTGTTGAGACTGACGTCAATGCATGGTAAAGATTTCTGCGATTGTTTCAATGTCTCCGGTTACCCAAATATGAGAAATGACATGATCTTCGCCGTCGGCTCACGGAATCCGGTCAAGATCGGCTGCGTCGCCGAGGCGGTGCGAGCTTTCTGGCCCGACGCGACGGCCGTAGGCGCGGACACCGAGTCCGGCGTCAGCGTGCAGCCGATGGACGACAGGGAAACGCTGGCCGGCGCAGTCAACCGTGCGCGTCAGGCTCTCGAACAGGTCGAATCGGCGGATTTCGGCGTGGGAGTCGAGGGCGGAGTCCACGAGGATGAAGACGGGCTTTGGGCCTATGCCTGGGTGGTCATCGTCGACCGCGAGGGAGTCACCGGCAAGGGGCAGAGCGGCAGATTCCTGCTGCCTGAAAAGGTCGCCCGGCTGGTTCGGCAGGGCATCGAACTGGGCCATGCGGACGATCAGGTCTTCGGTCGGAGCAATTCAAAACAGAAGGAAGGGGCGATCGGAATACTCTCGGACGGACACATCACGAGAGGCGATCTGTATCGACCTGCCGTGACGTTTGCGCTGCTCAGGTTTCTGCACCCGGAAATCTATCAGGCGTGATGTTCGATCCGGCTGTGAACGCTCAACGACGGCCCGTCGAGCATGGTTTTGACGGCTGTGATCAGGTGATGTCCCTCGCCGCCAGATTTATCGACGAAGCGGTCGATCCCCGAGGTCATCTTGTCGGGCAGATGATAACCGTTGATGTTCGCGCTCAGCGCGATGATCGGTATTCCGCCGATCTTTCCCTGCTCTCGCCGGATCAGACGCGCCAGCTCGACCCCGTCGAGGATGGGCATATTCAGGTCGGTAATGATCAGGTCCGGCTGGTGTGCGACAGCCTGCATGTACCCCTCGTCGCCGTCACGCGCCGTGACGACGATGTATCCGAGATGACGAAACAATTCTGTCAGACTCAACCGCAGGTTCTGGTCGTCCTCGACAATTAATATTTTGTGCCTCAGGTCAGACATTCACTGTGCTCTCCCGCCAGGACCTCTCAACTACACTTTTCGCTATCGACCGCTGAATTTAATCATTTTTAAGCAACGATTGTGCCAGTCGGCG
>CALBSU010000871.1 GCA_937967285.1 uncultured Acidobacteriota bacterium | reverse complement strand
CGGCCGGGCTCGACGTGGCGCGTCTTGACGTATTCGAGCGCCTTCTTCCAGTCGTCGCCGTAACCGAGCTCGCGCGAGGCCTTCTTCATCTCCGCCTCGCACCAGGCGAACTCCTTCTCGGCGATCGCCAGCAGCTCCTCCGGCGTGTACGGGATCATCTCGTACTGAAGCTCGCTCAGCAGAGCCTCTCGCCCGATCGGATTGCCGATGATCGCGTTCTTGTCGTCGGCTTTGACTCCGACTATCTTCTCGTTCAGAAAAGCGGCGTATCCCTGGAGCGCCTGATCGACGACCTTGTAAGGCTCCTCGACCCACCAGGTGAAGATCGGATCGTAACCGTTATAAAAACCGAACCATGCCTTGAGCGTCCGCTGGAGGCTCGCGGTCAGCGCGGCCGCGCGCACAGCTTCGAACTTTTTGACGGTGATCGGAGCGACGGCCGGTTTCGTCGCGCCATCGCGGGGCTTCAGACCGGCCTCGATCGAGCTTCGGGTGGCGGCGATCCGTTTGGCCAGAGCATGCAGCGTGTCGGCGATCTTCGCCGGATCGACCTTCTCCATCCGGCGCCGCGACTCCTCGAGCCCCGTGATCACCTCAGCGAAGGGAACGACCTGCGCTATCCCTGCGAGCTGCGCCGCCCTCAGATCGAGCTCTCGAAGTTCATGTTCGAGCTGATTCCTGAAGAGCAGATAGTCGACCTGCTCATCCTGACGAAGCCGGTCGAATTCGATCTTCCCCAGCCCGTCGAGCCATTCGCGATAGAAGGCTGACAGTTTCTCGCGGCGCGCGGGCGAGCTTTCGACGGTGTGGAAACGAAGCAGACTGCCGCGGTCGGCAAGGTAGCGCTCGATCACACGGCACATCGAGCTTTCGGAGTTCCGGCTGTCGAGCAGTTCCCGCCAGTTCGGGCCGCGATCCTGCGCCGCCGTCGAATCACCGCTGACGGCGATCGTCACGGCACTCACCAGGATCACGACCGCCAACAAAAAAGCTGTCCTTCTGGCATCCATAGACAGACCTCTCATAAGGTAAAACGGCCTGGATCATGACCCAGGCCGGTTTCAAAGTCGGTTAAGTCCATCCGGAATGAATGATGGGCGGGGTTCGAACCGCTGCTACTGTTTCTCGGAGACCGCAACCAGCATCAGGCCGGCCATCAGACCGATCAGAAACAACCCCCAGAGCGTCGAAAGCCCGATCCCCTGGGCATATTTGTCCGACTTGCTGACGGCGCGAACGAAGAGAGCGATTCCGGAGGCCCCGGCCAGCAGAAGCAGGCCGATACCAACCAGATTGAGAACCGTACTAAGGGGCATTCATCCTCCTCGATGAAAGAGATTATTTCTGGTGCTCCGGATGCGTACATCCCTTGAACTCTTTCAGGTATGTATTTCCCTTGTACTGCAGTTCCTGATGAATTCCGATCTTCGAGGTGTAGTAGCCGTCGATGGTCATCCCCTTGATGGCGCGGAAGAATTTCTCTTCGAGCGTCTTGGGGCTCATCTCGTTCTTACTCACTTCGGTCAGGAGCGTGGTCTGCTGCTCAGGCGAGGCGGAGTTGAATGCCTTCTGGAATCGCGTCTTCGCGAGAGCGTCCATCGAGGCGAGGCCGTCGGTCCAGAGCTTCTTGTTCTCGGCCGGCGACTCGCTGACCATCAGATCGATGAATTCAGGGACCTCGGCTGCGATCGCACCGGGCGAATGATCGTCGGTCGGGATGATCAGTTCGGAGATCGTGGCTATCAGAGCCATCTGATCGGCCTTGAAGAATTTGGCCTTGTAAGGAGCCGTCTTCTCGGCCGTCTTTGCCTGACCGTGTTGGTGCTGCTGAGCGCTGGCGGTGGAATTGAGCACGGGCAGACTGGTTCCCAGTCCGACCGCGATGCCTTTGATCGCATCACGCCGGGACACATTGTTTTTCTCGTCAGCCATTCTTTCCCTCTCTCGCCGCGCCGGATCGGAAATTACTCCGATGCCGGTGCGGTTTGATGATATTGAATGGACGGGCCGGTGAGACCCGCCAGTAAACTACCAGGGTTTCTTGGGCTCTTTGCTCTCGCCTTCCTGACCTTCAGCCGGCTTCTCAGTCTCCTTGTACTCCTCGAGCCACGAGACGTCGATGGCATCTGCCTTGCGGCGGGTCTTTTCATCGATCAGCCACTGACCGCGTGTATTCCAGCCTTCGCCTCCCTGGGGTTCCTTGTGGCAGAAGAGGCAGTTCTTCGCTCCGTACTTGGCGGCCTGACGGAGAAACGGCGGATAGGCTTCAGTCTTCAGGGCCGAACCGATCATGACGGTCAGAAGAGCAAGCGCAACGGTGAATTTAATAACTCGTTTGGTCATTGATGCTTTAAATACCTCGACATATTTTATTTGATTATCGCAGATCGAACAAACCTGACGGCATCCGGCACTCAGTTTCGCCCCGGGAAAATCTTCCGGAAGAGGTTGCGCCTTCCCGGATCGCTCGGCGCAAGCAGGGCTTTCGAGAAGCACTGCCCGGCCACCCGTTGCAGGTCGTCGAGCCAGTCCTCTTCGATGAGATGAAAACCGTTCTCTTCCTCGATGAGCTTTCGCTCCGGAAACTGGTAATCCCATTCGACGAAGACCGCGTTTCGCCAGAATTCGTTTCTTCCGACGATCTCGACCCGAATCAGCCGCTGCATCCGTAAATTTCAGTTCACCTTGATAATCGATTTGACCGCCGGTCACACGAGTCAAGGAGGCAGTCCCGCGCCGGCGACAGTGCGAATCTTAAACGCGAGGTGGATCAGATGCAAGCGATCATCACAGAAATCTGAGAGCCGGCCGGCATCGCGCGGTCGATCCGTCCGGTAACGAACAACCGACTGTGCGGAGGCGTACAACCCGTGCCGGAGAGTAAATCGTAAGCCGCCTTTTTTCAGGTATTTATCGAGTGGCCCCTGACTTGCGATGGCAGGCAGCGCGTACCGAAATTTCATCAGGGCCGGAGGAGAGAATGGATCGAGAGATAGACAGTGGAACGCGGAGACGGAAGCTGTTGCGGCGAATACTGATGGTTGCGATTCCGGCAGCAGTGGGCGTCGCGATTCTGATTCGCGGGCCGGAGCTGATGAGACCCTCGATCGGGCGGGAGATGGTGAGGACGGCGAGGGTCGAGAGGGGGCCGCTGGAGGCCGCGATCTCCGCGACCGGGCTGGTGGCGCCCGAGGTCGAACAGGTGATCTCGTCGCCGGTCAATGCTCGAGTGCTGAAGATACTGTTGCGCCCCGGAGCAGCCGTCACGGCCGGCGATTCGATACTGCAGCTCGACCTCAGCGAATCGGTACTCGCTCTCGAGAAGCTCAATCAGCAGATCGAACTGAAGCAGAACCAGCAGAGTCGCGCGCGGCTCGATCTGGAGAACACGCTGATCAATCTCGACAGCCAGTGGGAGATCAAGAATCTGGAATACAAGGCGGCGCGCGCGGCAACGTCGCGCAACCAGGAGCTCTTCCGGCAGGGACTCCTCTCGGATGAGCGCCTGAGCGAACTTCGACTGGCCGAGGAGAAGACTCGCTACGAACTGAAACAGCTCGAGGAATCGAAGCAGAAGGCCAGTCAGCTGACGAAGACACAGCTCGAGGGTCTGGCGCTGGAGATGAAGACGCTGGATGGCGAGCGGGCAGAGGCCAGGCGCCAGCTCGAACTCGGAACGACACGGGCCGGGCGTTCAGGCGTCCTGACGTGGGTGGTCAACGAGGAAGGAGCGACGATCGGCAAAGGGGAGGTGCTGGCCCGGATCGCGGACCTGTCGACCTTCAGAATCGAGGCGACGGTCTCTGACGTGCATGCGGGCAGAATCGCCGTCGGCCTGCCGGCCGCAGTCAGAATCAACGACGCGACGCTGAACGGGACCGTCTCGCGCATCAATCCAGCGGTTCGCGACGGAGCGATCACGCTCTACATCGCTCTGGCGGAGCCCTCCAGTCCCCTGCTCAGATCCAACCTGCGCGTCGATGTTTCGATCTCGACCGAACGCCGCAACGATGTCCTCAAGATCAGAAAAGGGCCGTTTGCGAGCGGCGAAGGGATGCGCGAGGTCTTCGTTATCCGCGGGGACTCGGCGATCAAAACTCAGGTCCGTTTCGGAATCAGCGGAGCCGAGCATTACGAGGTCGTCGATGGCCTGCTCGAAGGCGATGAAGTGATCATTTCGGATATGAGCAACTATATTCACGCCCGGGAAGTCCGGATCAAGTGACCGGATTGAACGAAACTTGTAAGGATGGAAAGACAGACACCGGAGACTATGACCATGACAGCAACAACCGCCGCCGTATCACATACGTCAATGCCTGAGCAGGCAGGAGAGACGATGATCAGGCTCGATGAAGTCGAGAAAATATACCGCACCGACCGGATCGAGACGGTCGCTCTGTCGAACGTCAATCTGGCGATCGGGAAGGGCGAGTTCGTCTCGATCATGGGACCGTCGGGATCGGGCAAGAGCACGCTGCTCAATATCATCGGCCTGCTCGATGTTCCGTCGAGCGGAAAGGTCACGATCAACGGGCGGATGATCGACTCATACAGCGATCGCAACCTGTCAAGAGTGAGAAACGAGGAGATAGGCTTCATTTTTCAGACGTTTCACCTGATCAACGACCTGAGCGTGATCGACAACGTCGAAATCCCGCTCCTCTACAGGCGCAGCATCACAGGGGCCGAGCGCCGGCGCATGGCGAAAGAAGCGCTCGATCTGGTTGGGTTGAGTTCGCGCATCCGGCACTTCCCTTCCCAGCTTTCTGGCGGACAGCAGCAGCGTGTCGCCATCGCCCGCGCAATCGTCGGAAAACCGCGCATCCTGCTGGCCGACGAACCGACCGGCAACCTCGACTCGCAGATGGGAGACGAGATCATCGACCTGCTCAGAGGGCTCAACGAACTGTCGCAAACGACGATCATCATGGTCACGCATGATCCTCGACAGGCGGAAAAGACCGAGCGCATCCACAGGCTCTTCGACGGCCGACAGGTCAACTGAGGTCGGAAAGGATCTACACCATGCTGACAAGCTACCTTAAAATCGCCGTCAAGGTGCTGCTGCGGAGGAAATTCTTCACCTTCATCAGCCTTTTCGCCATCAGCTTCACGCTGGTCATCCTGATGATCGGGGTCTCGTTCCTCGATTCGATCTTCGCCCCCGCATCGCCCGAGACAAGGCTCGATCGGACGCTGGGGATATTTCATCTCGAGATGAAATGCCCGTCCGGGGACTGCACGTGGAGCAGCCCCGGAGGGTACAAGCTCTTCGACAGGCACTTCCGGAATCTCCCCGCTGTCGAATTGATGTCGCTGACCACCGAGCCGGAACTGACGTACAGCTATCATCAGGGCGAGAAGATCGGTTCGTATCTCAGACGGACCGACGGGCAGTTCTGGAAGATCATGGACTTTCGCTTCATCGAAGGACGTCCGTTCACGGAGGATGACGACAGTAACGCGAATCCGGTCGCCGTCATCAATCAGGCGACGAATCGCAAATTCTTCGGCGAGCAGTCCGCGGTCGGCAGAATGCTCGAGATAGACGGGCAGAGATTTCGCGTCGTCGGGGTCGTCGAAAACGTTCCGTTTCTGCGGCAGCTTTCGTTCGCCGACATCTGGGTACCGATCAACACCTTCAAGACCGCCGCGTGGCGCGATCAGTTGATGGGAAAGTTCATCGCGCTGTTTCTGGCGCGGTCTTCGGCGGACTTCCCGGCAATCAGGCAGGAAGTGCAGGTCCGCCTGAAGCAGGTTGAATTCCCCGACCCCAAAAAATGGAATCAGATATACGGGCACGCCGAAACGTATTTCGAGCGGGCGTCGCGTGAACTGACCCGTACGCGATCGCATGACGAGAGCAGGCCGTATCGGGCGATCGCATTGATCGTCGGCGCGATGATTCTGTTTATGCTGCTGCCGACCGTGAATCTGATCAACATCAACGTCAGCCGGATCATGGAGCGGGCCGGCGAGATCGGCGTCCGCAAGTCTTTCGGCGCTTCATCCTGGACGCTGGTCGGTCAGTTCATCATCGAGAACATTCTGCTGACGCTGATCGGCGGAGCGATCGGCCTCTTCCTCTCGCAGCTCGCGCTCGACGCCATAGCCAGGACCGATTTCTTCCCCTATTCGTCGTTCCAGCTCAACTACCGCGTATTTCTCTACGGTCTGGCGCTGGCGATATTTTTCGGCCTGCTGTCGGGAGTCTATCCGGCCTGGCGGATGTCCCGGCTGCATCCGGTCGAGGCGCTGCGGGGCGCCGTTTCAGGAGGTGTAAGATGATCAGGCATCTGCTCAAACTGGTCTGGAATCGCAAGAAGGTCAATTTCCTGATCATGATCGAGATCTTCTTCTCGTTCATCGTGGTCTTCGCCGTCATCTTCATGTCTGTCTATGCGTACGACAATTATCGGAGGCCGCTCGGATTCAAATACGAAAATATCTGGGCGATAAAGGTTCAGGCATCGCAGGATTCAGGCGAAGACCATGAGAAGCTGCTCGCCTCGCTGAGAGCGATGACAGCGGCGACGCGTGAGTTCAGCGAGGTCGAAACGGCAGCCGCCATGTGGAGCGCTCCGTATGGAAGTGCGGACTGGACGACCGGACGCAAGACACGGGACGGGCGGAACCTCGACATCGGCCTCAACGTCGCAACCGATGAACTGAAGGACCTCTTCGGTTTGAAGATCATCAGAGGCCGGTGGTTCAGTCGAGAGGACGACGGCATCACCAATTACCTGCCGGTAGTCATCAGCCGGGCCGTGGCCGAAGGCCTCTTCGGCGACGAGGACCCGATCGGCAGGAACGTCGCCGAGCCCGAGCCCGGAAATCGGAATCCGAAGGAGGCCCGGGTCATCGGAGTGTTCGAGGACTTTCGTAATCGGGGCGAATTCTCCGAGAACCGCGGCTATATGTTCTATCGCCATGATCTGCGGCACGTCGGCGAGATGCTGCCGCTGACAATCGTCGCGAAGGTCAGGCCCGGCACGACGGCGGACTTCGAGGAGACGCTGCTCAGACGTTTGCAGGCGGAAGCGCGCGATCTCTCGCTCGAGATCAAACCGCTGACCGACAGGCGGACACAGAATCTTCAGGAATACCTTGTGCCGATGGCTGCCTTCGGGATGGTGGCGGGCTTTCTGCTGCTCATGGTTGCGCTCGGGCTGACCGGTGTTCTCTGGCTGAACGTCACGCAACGAACAAAGGAGATCGGACTGAGAAGAGCCAAAGGCGCGACCAGACAGCGCATCTACCGGCAGATTATCGGAGAGGTGCTGATCATCGCCGGATTCGGAGTGGCGATCGGAACTCTGGTGGTCATCCAGTTCCCGCTCCTCGATCTGTTGGGATTCGTCGATCCGATGATATTCATCCGGGCGATCGTCATTTCAGCGCTCGTCATATTCATTCTGGCGTTGATCTCGGGGATCTATCCGAGCCGACTGGCGACCA
>CALBSU010000870.1 GCA_937967285.1 uncultured Acidobacteriota bacterium | reverse complement strand
CACCATCAGCGGCATCTCAAGCAGCTCGGCCGTCCGTATCCCGAGACTGGGCGCCAGCCACAGAACCCGAATCGTCCCCAGCACGAACCCGGTCCCGAAGACCAGCAGAAAATAGATTATCGACGCTCGAATCAGCCTCATTCTCCCCTCGCCTGATGCGCTTCACCGAAAGTTTCAGATCCATTTCAACACCGCCGCAACAGCAGCTATGACTGTGCTCAAAACCGTGATCATCGCCGTCCCGATCAGAAACGCCCTGAAATGAAAGCCGTAATCGCTGTACCCCGTCATCCCCTCGGTCCCCGGCAGAATGATGAATTTCGGCTGCCACCGTACAAAGATCAGCCAGTCGATCAGCAGCAGATCAACGACATTGAAGATCATAAAGATAACGAAGACATCTATGAAGACGGTCCTGAACCCGATCGGTGCCGGCAGTGTCCTGAGCGCTCCGAAAAGCACTCCGCTGATCGCCAGCAGAAACGCCGCCGTCGCGATCAGCTTATGCCGCGCCGTTGACGCCCGCGGCCGGCCATACCGCTCCCGCACGTCCGGCGGATAGTCGTTGAGCATTATCTCCGGATTGATCAACTGCGAGATCAGCAGAACTCCCATCAGCAGGCCGCTCAGGATCAGCCCGAATTTCACCCCGTGTATCAACAGAAGTTCGATCATGCCAGTCCACCCGCTCGAGAATTCAATTCAGGCTCTTCTTCATGAAATAGCGCCGGTGCCCGGGAGGGTAATCTTCCAATTCCGCGAAGACTTCATAACCCAACCTCTCGTAAAAAGGCCGCGCCTGATAACTGAACGTATCCAGGTGAGCGTATCGGCAACCGCGCTCCCGGCCGATCCTCTCGATCTCCTCGATCAGCCTGCGGCCGTATCCTTCTCCGCGCAGCGGCTCCGATAACCAGACCAGCCCGATCGACAACCAGTTCCAGTTGATCTGTCCCCACACCCCTCCCGCGATCTCTCCGGCCTCGTCACGCAGAAAAAGCGCTATCGGACGGAAGCCGGGCGCTCCCGTGTGAGGCAGCGCGTGCGCGGTCAATCCGCCTGCCAGCACCCGCACATCCTCGGCGTCCGGCGCCTCCTCGATGCTCAGCTTGTACTTCTTGTTCATCCTCGCTCCCCCGCCGTCACAGCGCCTCTACCGCGCCCGTCACGACGTTGTATACCGGCAGCCCCCTGATCAGCTCGATTCGATCCCGCCCGGAAACATAGGTCAGCTCACCCCGCTCATTCCGGCTCTCCCTGAACTTCGACATTACATACCCATCCTCGAGCGAGACCTCTCTGACCCTCCCGTTCAGCCTGTCCCTTCTGATGAAATATGCATTGACGCCCGCACTGTCACACCCGATGAACGAATAGCCCTTGTCCGACGATAAACGGTGCAGGGCGGCGAGCGATGCCCCGAAATATAGATTGCTGTGATGCGCCTTCGTCCGATCGAAATCGGCCCGGTACGGAACGGTGATCGCCCTCTCAAGCCCGAATACGCTGTTGTATTCCAGTATCACAACTATCGGCGATATCACCTCGATCTCTTTCCATATCCAGTAGTCGTTGCCGTCGATATCGATATGCAGAATCCCAACTTCTCTCTCCATGCCGGCCGAGGCTATCAGCTCGTTGACATTGCTCCTGTCGATGAAGACAGCCTTCGCCTTCAGATCGTACTTCCAGAAATATTCCGAATCGACGATCTGCGCCACATTCGCTTCGGAACCGTCCATCACCAGCCCCGACCAGTTGTCGTTCATCATCAGGAATCTCGTATTCGACTCCCTGTAGTTCTGAACGCCGAACTCGATGAAGGTCCTGTTCGGAATGTCGAGATTATTCACCAGCCACTGTATGATTCCGTCGTCGCCCCATTGCGAAAAGACTTTGAACTCGACCTCGCTCAGAGACCCGATCTCGCTTTTCGACCTGACCGTCTCTGACAGCAGCCGCCCGAGCAGCAGCAGGTGGTCCTCGGAAACTGCCGCCGGTACCTCCGACCGATAGACGCCGTTGCCGGATATTCTCCGCATTATCCTTGAAATCAAACCGCTCTCCACTCTCTTCCCACTGTTCCGGGGCTCAGCCCCCGTTTCGATTCAGATCCGCTCGAGGATACGCAGCCCCCGGCATTAAAATAGTTGATGCTTTCTTGTATTTACACCACCATGTTGAAGTTCGTTCGCGTTTTGTTGACATTATAAAACACCAGATTCAAAAACAGGCCAAACAAACCCGGCCTGGCCATCGTAGGAATTCTCAGTCGGAAGGACCGCGGACCGGCAGTCGAATGTCTCGACGCCGTCGCCCCGGTCGTCGAAAACCGTCATGCGGGATCTTCTTCCACATGACGAAATCAGACAGCCCGGTCAGGCTGCCGAATTGTTTAAAAATTACCGGATGACCGATGCGGATAATTGATCCGATCGTGTTACCGCCATGCTCTTCGAGCGAAAGGAGACCACGATTATGAAACTCGGAGCTTTCTCGATCAGCCTCTCGGTAAAGGACATCGAAAAGTCGAAACAGTTCTACCAGAAACTGGGGTTCAGCGTCTTCCACGGCGATCAGTCGCAGAACTGGCTGATTATGAAGAATGACCAGATTGTGATCGGCCTCTTTCAGGGCATGTTCGAGGGAAACATCCTGACCTTCAACCCGGGCTGGAACAACGACGCTCAACTGCTCAGCGAATATACCGATATCCGTGAAATACAGCGCCGGCTCAGGGAACAGGGAGTGACATTCATTACCGAAGCCGACGAAAGCTCCTCCGGGCCGGCCAGCTTCACGCTCGTCGATCCGGACGGGAACGCCATCCTCGTCGATCAGCACGTCTGATCGAAAACCGGCGCCCGGAACAATCAACCCTCTTCCTCCGATACGTAAGGAGATTTTCAAATGGCAGATCTGGAAAAGGCCGTAGCGACTCAGCTTGCGAATATCGAAAAACGCACCGGCAAGACCATCGCCGAACTGACCGAGATCGTCAAAAAGAGCGGCCTCAAAAAGCATGGCGAGCTGGTCACGATGCTCAAAACAAGCCTCGGCATGGGACACGGCGACGCGAACACGCTGGTCCATACCGTTCTCAAGTCCGACGGCGGCACTGCCGCACAGGGGCTTTCGACCGATCAGGTCCTCGACGGCCTGTACGCCGGTCCCAAAGCCGCACTCAGACCCATCCATGACAAACTGCTCGCCGCCATCCGCAAATTCGGCGATTTCGAGGAAGCCCCCAAGAAGACCTATGTCAGCTATCGCCGCAAGAAACAGTTCGCGATGATCGGTCCGGCCACAAACTCCCGCGTCGAGGTCGGACTCAATATCAAGGGACTCGATGCCGGCGGACGGCTCGAGGCGCTTCCAGCCGGCCAGATGTGCAACTACAAGATCAAACTGACCTCCGTCGATGAGGCCGACAAGGAGCTTATCGGGTGGATCAAGGCCGCTTACGATGCCGCCGGCTGATAGAAGCCATGATGAATAATAACGATCTTCCGGAGCTGAATTGAACCACGGAATACTTGCCAATTAACCGCATCAGTGCGACATTACGCCTGCCCGGTCTGACCGATATTTAATGGCCGGGTGTTGATTCGCGAGCATTCTGAAGGTGATCTCCGCTCGCTGAAATGCGCGGAAAGATCGTTCCGGCTGTAATTCTGATCTCGTTTTTCCTGCCGGCGTTCCCGGGATTCAAGGAATATCAAATGAACTCAACCATACGAAACATCCTGGCAGTCATTGGAGGAATCATCCTCGGCGGCATCGTCAATATGGGAATCATCATGATCAGCGGCAGCATCATCCCGCCGCCCGGCGGAGCTGACGTGACCACGGTCGAAGGTTTGAAAAATTCCATCCACCTCTTCGAACCGAAACACTTCATATTCCCATTTCTTGCTCACGCCCTGGGCACGCTCGTCGGAGCCTTCCTGACAGCAAAACTCGCCGCCGGTCGAAAGATCGCACTGGCACTGGTCATCGGCGCATTCTTCCTGATCGGCGGAGCAGCCAACGTCATGATGCTTCCGTCCCCGATGTGGTTCAACGTCCTCGATCTCGTCGGCGCTTACCTGCCAATGGCCTGGCTCGGGGGCAAACTGGCATCGAAAAACGGATAATCGCTCCCTTAATCCAACCAACTGAATCGTGGCCTCGAAACCCCTCAGAATCAATGCGACCACCAGAGCGGATCGTCACCGGACGATCCGCCTGGTCGAAGAGGCAATAAGCTCGAGCGGAGGATGGCTGCTCGACTTCAGCATGTTCTCGAATATCTCCATCTGCTTCAATATCGAGATCAAAACCGGAGATATCGACAGACTGCTTACCGCCCTTCAGGATATCGAGCTCAAGCCTTCCGTCGAGCTCCCTGACATCGATGATCCGGATTCAACCCTCGGCGGAACCATCCAGATCACATTCATCCACAACGAACCGGATCTCAGAATCGATGTTCCGGCCGTTCCGGGCTGACCTGCCCACGCTCGACTCGCGCCACAAAACAGCCCGCCTCAGCATTCCGGATATTGATAAATGATACGGCGCTTTCCGCCAGCACCTTCTCGATTGTCTCCGCGGCGCCGCCCGCTTCGGCAACCATCGACCCGAGAAGCCTCCCCGATTCGTCATACCCATCCATCTGCAGCCGCAGCCGGTCGAACGACGACGGCACTCCGGCCCCTTCGTACCTCTCGCATCTCTCCAGGTGAATGAAGACCGGCCCCGGCTGCGGAGTCACCCCGCGCCCCGTGAATGAATTGTAGGTGAACAGCACTCTCTCTTCCCTGCCTTCCCGGAAAGTCTCAAGACACAACCGACACGGGCCGAAACCGCTCGCGGTTTCAATGTATACCGGATGCCCGTATTGCGGCGATCGTCTCGCCCCACGAACCTCATCCGCTATCTCTTCGCTCAACGAAATCATTCTGTATTCTGACATTCTCTCCCTCCCTGATATTGAGTCTCCGGGAATGGCTTGATCTCTGCCACTCCCCCCGTTTTGCACGACGATCATATGCAATCCTCAGAGGGCTCCTCTATCCGATTCCTGCTGTTCAATTAATAAAGATGGGATACAAGATTTCAGTTGATTCCTGAACCAGGCTGATTACACTTGTCACGTCCCGGTTATCTTTCTAAGGATCCGCAGGACTTTAACCGCATTTGTTCTCATCGAAGGTCTGACTTGAGGGAAGGAGACTGAGATTTGATCGAACCTGATCGCTTCGAAACAGGCCCGTCCATACTGCTCGCCGGTTTGCGGCGCTGGCATTCTTTTCAGTTGGCAGGCAAAGATATCCCCGGACAATGGGAAGAGTTCAACACCCTGCGCCCCCTGCAGGGCGAAACAGGTAAGGCCTCATACGGAGCCGTCTGTGCATCGAGGGAGAATGAATTCGAATACATGTGCGCGGTCGAGGTTACATCCTTCGACGGCCTGCCAGATAACATCGGACGAATGCGAGTGCCGGAACAGCGCTATGCCGTATTTACTCATTCCGGTCACGTCTCCTCAATCCGCGCCACCTGGGATGCGATCTGGAGCCAGTGGCTTCCAAACTCCGGATTTAAACCTGCCAGTACACCTGACTTCGAACTTTATGACGACCGCTACGACCCGCTGACCGGAAACGGTATCGTCGAAATCTGGTTTCCCGTCCAAACCGCTGAATAAACCCGCTCAGACGCGGGCGATGTCAGCCTGACCGCTTATCTGCGGTACGGTCCGACCGGCCATTACCTCTCGCGTTTCTCGATTACTCCGGAATCGACAACCATTCCGGTCCGACTGATCGCCGCGTAAGGCATCCGCCCGCCGGCGAATAATCACGATCGCTCCTCTTCGATCAGCGCCACGGCTTTCGACAGCGTATTGAGGTTTCTTACAGTGCCCTTATGTTCAAGCGCCTTGTCTGCCGCCGCCCAGAGCGGACTTCTCGCCACTCCATTGGCACACCAGAGATACGCAACACGCCTGCCAAGCGCAAACTCTTCGGGCGACCATTTTATATCCAGCAGCGGCTTCAACCTTCCCAGATCCGACCTGCCCTGCGGAACCAGGACAAGCAGATTCGAAGGATTGATGGATGCCGCGGTCAGCGGATTCTCGCTGACTGCCGTCCTGAGCTCCTTCGCCGTCAGAATGATCACCGATGAACTCACTCCCAGCTCCGCTTTCAACGCCCTCTCGATCGTCGTTCCAAGTTCCACACCCTCTCCAGCAGGGCCTGCAAAAATCACATTGCCGCTGTTGAGCAGCGTTCTCACCTCACTCAACCCAATGGATTCAATTAGTTTCCGGAGATCCGCCATCTTTACACGCCTGGCCGCACCGATATTGTTTATCCCGCGCAGAAACGCAATATAGGTGCATAAGCTGCCCGTCCGTGCCACTGACACCTGCCTTTCAGCTTACCTCCGTCTCCCCTGCCACACTGCCAGCCATCAGTTCAATACGCCTTCTATGATCGTATGCATGCCGGCGTCCCGCACGCTCACCTCGAAACCATTCCTGGTCAGCAGGCTCTTCATCGCATCAGTATCCTGCCAGCTCTCATATCGCCCGTTTATGAACGGGAATAAAATCCCAAAATATTTGAGCAGATATCCGTTCATCAGAATATACGAAACATGGATCAGCCTCTTGATTGCAAACGATCTTATGGCCTCCCTCATGTAATCATCTATCACGCTTCTACCGTGAAGCGTCATCCAGACTCTTCCATTTTTCCGCAAAACACGCTTTATCTCCCTGATCACTTTAGGGATGTTGGTGTAGGGTAAGGCTACGCGACTATAGACCAGATCGATCGTATTCGACGGCAACGGTATCCGCTCCGCATCGGTCAAGATGAACTGTATCCTGTCTCCGTACTTGTCAATTCCATACCTCACAACCTCTTCTTCAACGTCAATGCCAATGCAGATACGCCCCGTACAGTCCATCGCCAGGAAGGATTGACCGATACCACAACCGATGTCCAGAATAGTCCTCTCCGAATCGAGCATTTCCGGCAACACCCGCCTCTGATCATCCCTGTCGAGCGCTATCTTTAATTCGTTCAGGTGATATTCAATGCTACTCATACCGCCCCTCTCATAATACCCGGAAGTTGCTGATAACACGGCGGCAGCATATTACTAATCGATCTCCACCAGTAACTTTCGGAATGTCAGGCTTTCTCCGCGCGCAGCAACACCGCTTTAATATCGCCGTTCTCCCTGTAACTCGCATACAGAAGGTATGGGGCTAGAACCATCATGCCACCGAAGAATCCGGCAACACCCAATACAAGCCCTCCGGGAGAAAACCTGTGGCGCCACGCCAGCCATAGCCCCGATAACGCCAGAAACGTCGTGAAATCGAAATTGAATTGCCCCGGCCAGGTCATCGCAGCAATGTCGGAAAAGAAGATCGGCAACAAATTCCAGCCGTGATTCAG
>CALBSU010000869.1 GCA_937967285.1 uncultured Acidobacteriota bacterium | reverse complement strand
TGCTTCGGCTGGTAGACGTGCGACATCGGATCGCGCTTCGAGAGCATAACCGTGACGGCGATGATGAAGGCCATCGAGAGGACGCCCTGTCCGGCGATCATGAGCAGTCCGAAGATCGTCGAGAACCATTCGGCATCGAGCGACATGACCCAGTCGACGGCGGCGAAGGTGCAGGCCAGACCGTAGATCAGGAAGCCGGGTCCGCTCCAGTCCTGCGCGCTCTGGATCAGTTTCGGATCGCCCGTCTCGTCGAGCCGGTGCGAACGGCGCCGGAGAATCAGCATGAGCGCCAGCCAGATCGCGAAATAGAGCGCCGCGCGCCCCGAGAAGAACGCCGGATTGAGCCACGCGCTCTTGTGCTCGAGCAGCTCGCGCACTCGCTCGTCGGTGATCGAATCCTTATGCGACCATTCGTAGATGTTGTGGATGCCGACCGCGATCGGGACGAAGAGGACCGCCATCAGGATCAGCGTGTGAGATCCCGCTTCGAGCAGACGCCGGATGACCACGCCCCAGGTCGCGCCGCCGAGATACTGGATCATCAGCCAGCCCAGACATCCGAGCGCGATGCCGACCCAGAAGACGTAGGCCACAAGGTAGGTGTGGAAGAAGACCTCGCGGCCGTTGCCCGAGACCACAATTCCGATCACCCAGGCGATCAGACCGAGAAGCCCGACGCCCAGCGCGACTCCCTGAATTCGCGAGAGATCTGATGGAGGTGCGTAATTGTTGTCCATTAGTTGCTTTCTCCTCCCGTCGGCCTGACCTGCGCGGTCTGGGCAGAGTGCGGAGTTCCTGTCTTCTCTTTCAATTTTCTGTCCGCCTCGTCGACGGCCCGTTTGTCCTTATCGGCGAGCTCGCTGTAGTTGAGCGACTGGCTCAACTGCAGGGCGCGGATGTAGGCGACCACCTTCCAGCGGTCCTCAGGTGTCAACTGGTCGGCATAGCTGTACATGGCGCCGAAACCGTTGGTGATGACATCGTAGAAATAGCTTGAAGGCGCCTTGATAAGCCGCTCCTGATGGTAGGAAGAGGCCTTTCTGAAGCCGCGCATGACGATCATCCCGTTGCCGTCGCCGAGCTTGCCGTGGCAGGGAGCGCACGATATCTCGTAACGGTTCTGACCCCGGTCGAGGATCGCCTTCGTCACCTTGAACGGGAATCCGTCCTCTCCGACGGGGATCGCGACCTGCGTGGCGGCTGCACCGTCGGCCGGACTGGTCGCCGGCGTCACCTGTACCGGTGCGGTGTTCTGCCCCGAGCCAGACTGCGTGACCTTGGGAGCGACCGGATTGAGAGCCAGCGAACCGCGCGAGACCGTGCCTTCGGGTATCTCGCGGATCGCGCCGTCGCGATACGGCTTGTATTTCGGATTGTCGTGCATGTCCTGCCGGCAGGCCGCCCCGCCGATGACTCCGAAGATGAGAGTGGCCGCAAGGGCCGCATTTCTGGTCCTAGCTTTGAACATGACTCACCTCTCTCGCGCCCAGGCTCTGGAGAAACGCGTGCGTTTCAGCCTCGTTGAATTTCGGATCGTCGGCCTTGATGCAGACGAAGAACCTGTCCTGCGAAGCCCTCGCGAACGACGGGACGTTGAAGACCGGATGATACGGCTCCGGCAGACGGTTCATGCCGAGCATCCCGAGGAAGGCCCCGAACGATGCGAGCAGGACCGTGCATTCGAAGATGATCGGGATGAACGACGGCAGACTGAGCAGCGGACGACCGCCGACATTGAGCGGATAGTCGATCGCCGAAGTCCAGTACTGGAGCGCGAATCCGCCGATGGCTCCGAGGATGCCGCAGGCGAAGACCGTCAGCGAGACGAGATCCTTGTGATACCCGATCGCCGCCGACAACTCCTCGATCGGATACGGCGAATACGCGTTGATCCGCCTGTACCCGGCCTCGTACACCCGGCGCGCGGCCGCCACGACCGCGTTCGGATCATCGAACTCGGCCATCAATCCATAGGTGCCTGATTCTTCCTGTTTCGTCATAATCTCTGATGTTTGTTCACGTCTCTCCGGTGGAGAAACTCGTTAATGAAGTCTCTCAGTCGCCGAACTGGGGCAGCGGCGTCGCGCCGAGCGGCCCCCTGCCCTCCGCCAGCTGCTCGACCTTCTTCTCGTCCACCTTCGCCTCCGGCAGCAGCGTCTTCATCTCGAAGATCGGAATCATCGGGACGAAGCGGATGAAGAGGAACATGCAGGTCAGGAAGAAGCCGATCGTTCCGAAGAACATCGTGAAGTCGAAGATCGTCGGATAGTACATCCGCCACGATGCCGGCGAGAAGTCGCGGTTGAGGCTCATGACGATGATCACGAACCGCTCGAGCCACATCCCGACGTTGATGAACATCGAGACGATGAAGACGACCAGCAGATTGTCGCGGTACTTCTTGACCCACAGCAGCTGCGGAACCAGCACGTTGCACAGAATCAGCAGCCAGTACATGAATCCGTACGGGCCGAAGATCCTGTTCTTCATCATGAACATCTCGTAGGTGTTGCCGCTGTACCAGGACATGAAGAGCTCCATCAGGTATCCGTACCCGACGATCAGTCCCGTCGCCAGCATGACCTTGCACATGTTCCGGATGTGCCGGAGGGTGATGAAATCCTCGATGTTGTAGAACTTGCGGACCGGGATGGCCAGCGTCAGCACCATCGCGAATCCGGCGTAGATGGCTCCCGCGACGAAGTAGGGCGGGAAGATCGTGGCGTGCCAGCCCGGGATGATGCCGACCGAGAAGTCGAACGACACGATCGTGTGGACCGACAGAACCAGCGGAGTCGAGAGACCGGCGAGCAGCAGGTAGGCCGACTCGTAGCGGTGCCAGTGGCGCGCGTCGCCTCTCCAGCCCATCGCCAGCATGCCGTAGATCGACTTCTGGACCTTGTTCTTCGCCTTGTCGCGGAGCGTGGCGAAGTCCGGGATCAGTCCCATGAACCAGAAGAGGAGCGAGACCGTGGCATAGGTCGAGACCGCGAAGACGTCCCACATCAGCGGGCTGCGGAAGTTCGGCCACATCCCCATCGTGTTCGGGTAGGGGAAGAGCCAGTAATCGACCCACGGACGCCCGGTGTGGAGCGCCGGGAAGAGTCCCGCGCAGGCCACCGCGAAGAGCGTCATCGCTTCGGCGAACCGGTTGATCGAATTACGCCACGACTGCCGCAGCAGCAGCAGAATCGCCGAGATGAGCGTTCCGGCGTGGCCGATACCGATCCACCAGACGAAGTTGATGATGTCGAAAGCCCAGCCGACCGGAATGTTGTTGCCCCAGATGCCGACCCCCTTGAGAACGAGGTAGGCGATCGTGTTGAAGAGCATCAGCGCCCCGAGAAAGACGATGGCGAACCCGAAGATCCACCCTTTCTTGAAACCGCGCATCAGAACGATGTCGACGATCTTCTGCGTCAGCGAGGCGAAGTTGTGTCCGGGGCCGATTACCGGCGGCCGGGTGTCGATGTGCTCATTCTTCTCTATTTCTGCAGCCATTCGTGAATCTCTCCTGACTACTGCTTAACCCTGGTGATTGCTGCCGTGACCCTTGCTGCCGCCCAGATCCGGATTGCTGTTGCGGATCGCCGCGAGATAGCTCGCGCGCGGCCTCGTGTTGAGATCCGCCAGAACCTCGTAGTTGCGCGGCTCATTCTTCAGTTCGGCGACGCGGCTCTTCGGATCGTTGATGTCTCCGAAGACGATGGCCTCGGTCGGACAGGCCGTCTGACAGGCCGTCATGACCTCGCCGTCGCGAACCTTGCGATCCTGCTTCTCGGCCTCGATCTTGGCGCCCATAATGCGCTGGACGCAGAACGTGCACTTCTCCATGACGCCGCGCGAGCGGACGGTCACTTCGGGGTTGCGCAGGTTCTTGAGGCTCGGCGTCTCCCAGTCTCCGTAGAGCAAGTAGTTGAAGCGCCGGACCTTGTACGGGCAGTTGTTCGAGCAGTATCTCGTTCCGACGCAGCGGTTGTAGACCTGCACGTTGAGCCCCTCGGCGTCGTGGACGGTCGCATTGACCGGGCAGACGACCTCGCACGGAGCGTTCTCGCAGTGCTGGCACATCATCGGCTGGAAGTAGACTTCCGGGTTGACCGTGCCGCCCTTGAAATAGGTGTCGATCCGCAGCCAGTGCATGATCCTTCCGCGGATGACCATCTCCTTGCCGACGACCGCGATGTTGTTCTCCGACTGGCAGGCGACGACGCAGGCGTTGCAGCCGATGCAGGCGTTCATGTCGATCGTCATGCCCCAGGCATAGCCCTGACTGTAGTCCCAGCCGGGATAGATCGTCAGCTCCTTGCCCGGCGTATGCGCGCCGTGATGAACGCTCTTCGGATCCTTGCGGTACTCATCGAGCCCGCCCGTCCGAACGATGTGGCGCGCCGCCAGATCGTCGCCGGCGATGAACGCGTCGCTGTCGATGCCGCTCGTGTCGATGCTGAAGTGCTCCTGGGTCGAAGCCAGCTGGTAGGTCCCCTCGCCGGCCTCGAACTTGACGTTCTCGGCGGCGATCCAGGGCGATCCGGCCGTCCGCAGGTTGTAGGTGTTGAAGCCGAGCTTCGAGCCGACGTTGCCGGCCCGCTCGCGTCCGTAGCCGAGATAGACCGTGATCGTGTCGTCCGGCTGTCCGGGCTGGACCCAGGCCGGCATCGAGAGATCCCTGTTGCCGTGAACCAGGCGGACCATCTTGGCCGTCGCGTGGTAGGGCTCCTCGTTGGTCGCCAGACCGAGATCCGAAGCGGTCTTCGGACTGACGATCGCGAAGTTGTCCCAGGTGATCTTGTTGATCGGTTTCGGCGTCTCCTGCAGCCACGAATTGTTGGCGAAGCGCCCGTCGTGAACCGTCGGGTCGAGGCGGAAGACGATCTCCTGCTTCGCCGCCTTGACCGGCGCCAGCCCTGAAGCCCAGTCGGCCTTGAGCGCAACCGTCTTCGCCGGCAGAGCCGACCCGGCGACCATTCCGTCGTGCAGCGACTGCTTCCAGGTCTGTTCGAATTCGGCGCCCATCTGGGCCTTCCAGTGATCGCGCACGATGTCGTAGGCCGTCTTGCCCGCTTCATTGACCGCCGCGGCCATCAGCTCGTGAGCCGACTTGCCGTTGTAGAGCGGAAGAATCAGCGGCTGAACGATCGAGACCGTGCCGTCGTAGGCGCGGGCGTCGTCCCACGCCTCGAGGAAATGCGTCTGCGGGATGTGCCACTGGCTCCAGGCCGCCGTCTCGTCGTTGTAGAGTCCCATGTGGACTCGCGTCGCGACCTTCTTCATCGCATCGAGGAAGCTCACTTCGCGGCCGCTCCGCGGATCCTTGACCGCGGGCGCGTTGTAGACCGGGTTGGCGCCGATGATGACCAGCAGATCGACCCGCTCGGCGTTCATGTCCCTGATCAGTTCAGCGATCGATTCCGCCTGATCGACCGGATTGGCCTCGATCGGATCGGTGTAGACTACGGTCGCGCCGGCGTTGCCGAGCGCGCTGTTGATCGCGTGCGCGATGGCGTGAACCGACGCCGGCTGATGCTCGCCCGCGATGACTATGCCTTTGCCCGAGGCGCCCTTGAGATCCTTCGCCGCCGCGGCGGCGAACTTCTTCGCCTCGGCGCTGAGCGCTCCCGGCGCGCCGGCCGAAACTCCGAGCTGCGATGCAACCTCGCGCGCCACCGACTCGATCTGGCTGGCCTTGATCGGCAGCCTGTGATCGGCCTTCGCGCCCGTGATCGTGAGCGTGCTCTCGGCGCAGTAGAAGCGGTTCATGTCCTTGCTTCCGCCCGTCAGACGGCGCTTCGAGATGAAGTCGCGCGCGTAACGGATGCTCCCCGGCCCCTCGGCCAGGAAGTTGGCGTCGAGCGAGAGGACGACGTCCGCCTTGTCGAACTGATAGACGACGTTGAGAAATTCACCGAAGGCCATCCTGACGCCCATCCGCGCTCCGTCGCGCGAATCGGGCTCGTAGGTGTGCCACTTCGCCTGCGGAAACTCCGTCTGCAGCCTTCTGATCTGGGCCGCCAGGCTCGGCGAGGTGACGTTCTCGGTCAGGATCCTGAATCCGCTGCCCTGCTTGGTCCGCTGGCCGTCGATCGCCGAACGGAACTCGCCCAGGAAATCTCCCCAGGTCCTCGGATCGCCCAGGTAGAGCACGGCCTGCGAGCGGTCCGGATCGTAGAGCTGAAGCACCGAAGCCTGCGCGAAGACGTCGGTTCCGCCGAGGCTCGCCGGATGCTCCGGGTTGCCCTCGACCTTCGTCGGGCGCCCCTGATGGCTCTCGACCAGCAGCCCCGTCGCCACGCCGCCATGGACCATCGATGTGGCGTAGAACTGCGGCTTGCCCGGCACGATGCCGTCCGGCGTCTTGACGTAAGGCACGATCTTCTCATCGGGCTGGCGCGTGCACGCCGTCAGTCCGGCGAATGCCAGCGACGCGCTCATCAGCTTGAGGAAGTTGCGCCGGCCGTTCGGATCGAGCATCCCCGGATCGGTCTCCGGCGCATTGAGCGCCGGAAACTCACGGTGCAGATAGTCACGGAACTTGTCCGTGTCCGCCAGCTCCTCGAGGCTCCGCCAGAACTCGCGGCCTTTCCGCGTCACTCCGTTGCTCCTGATCTGCCGGCTGATCTCCTCGCGGATCGGCGAGATCTCATTGTTCTTGTCTCTATTGGACATTGTTTTTTCCGTTAGCAGTGCCTGACGATCCTGAGAGTGTCGCAGGTTCCAAACCCGCGCCTCAGATCACCGGCGCCCGATTGCCTTGATATTTGGTTAACGATGACAGGTGGAACAACTCGTCAGCACACTTGTCGGCTGCAGCTTGTATTCCTTGACGAGCTTCGGCCCGTCAACAGCCTGGTTCCACCCGTTCGGGAATTCGGCAGAATTCGATTCCGTCGGAGGCCACTCCATCTCAGTGATCTTGTCCTTCGGTCGAATGAACTTCTCGGGATTGCGATGGCACTCGAGGCACCATTCCATCTGCAGCGAAGCGACATTCCACATCAGCGGCATCAGATCCACCCGACCATGACAGGTCGAACACCCGACGCCCTTGTTGACGTGTATGCTGTGATTGAAATAGGCAAAATCAGGAAGGTCATGGACTTTCGTCCATTTGATGGGTTGCCCCGAACGCCAGCTCTCACGCACGATCTCCAGATATGGGCTATTAGCGAATAACTGCGAATGGCAGTTCATGCATGTCTTGGTTGCCGGCATGCCGGC
Source organism: uncultured Acidobacteriota bacterium (assembly GCA_937967285.1). GTDB lineage: Bacteria > Acidobacteriota > Blastocatellia > RBC074 > RBC074 > JADJXM01. The sequence goes on along the minus strand of CALBSU010000869.1, from coordinate 6,369 downwards.
ACTGGCAGTCGTTTCGACGGTCGTATGACAGTAACGACAGTCGATTCCGTCATCTCCCACGTGATGTTTGTGAGAGAACTGTACAGGTTGCTCCCGCGCAATGAACGCCTGCGTTACAAAGGGCGTCCGATTGGCCTGCAGTAGCAACCAAAGTACTCCTCCGGCGAGCAGGATGCCGAGAACAATACTCAACCGCGCAAGCGTATTCGTGCTGCGGTGGAAGAGCTGTGGCATAGGTATGACCTCCACCTCACTAAAAAATTATTCAGTTGTACCCCTAGACTTGCCTGGTAACCCGAAGCTTGTGAATTTTCGGATTTGCTTAAGCACGCATCTTCTATGTTCGGACAAAAAAAGTCAAGTGGCGGAAAGCGGGAAGAAGAGAGGCGTGAAAGAAAAATGAAGGAGTTGCAACAATCATGGATGGAGGGGATTTTCGGGCCATTTATGCCTCGGGTAGCGGCGTCCGAGTTCGCGGCGGACCTGCGGGTAGGTACGAGACCAGAAGCCCGGGAGATCGGCTGTGATCTGGACGGGTCTCTGGTTGGGGGCGAGGAGATGGAGGAGGAGCGGGACCCTGCCGTCGGCGATTCTGGGTGTCTCGGACATGCCGAAGAAGTCCTGGATGCGGGATTCGATCCAGGGAGTTTTACCGGTTTCGTAATTGATGCGCACGTTGCGTCTGCCTGCGATGGAGATCTGATCGGGAGCGGCGCGCGAGAGGAGCTGCTGCTGTTGCGGTGTGAGTCGGGACCGGAGTGCGTCGCCGAGACCGTGGGGTGCGACGGCGCGGAGGTCCTGGAAGCTGGTCAGGCCGCGGCAGAGTGCGACCAGCGCGCGTTCGAGGAATCCCTCATCGACGGGTTCGATGCCGGCTTCGGGGAATGTCTCGGCGAGGAAAGAGATCCGTGCGAGTTGTCCATCGATCCGGGCGCGGTCGACGAAGCGTTCGATGCCGGCGGCGAGAGCGTGTCGGGCGAGCAGGGCCGCAGCCTGGTCGGGATCGGGATCCGGGATCTTCTGTTCGTCGATCACGAGCTGGTCGAAGGTCATCCGCTCGCGGGCCTCGACCCTCGAAGCGGCTTCGTTCCAGATCGTTTCGCGGCTCTCGGCAATGCGGTCTGAGAAGAGATCGATCAGCCACTCGGGTTCGATACGGCTGGCGATTCTGACGAGGGTCGATGTTCGGCCGGAGTCGCGTCGCTCTCCGGCATCGACGGCGACGAGGAATCGCGCGTCCTGGACGATGCTCTCGGGCGAGAGGGCGGCGCCTCTGCCGTTCATCAATAGAAGGTCGTGATTGCCCGTCCCGGGCGACCTGCGCCGGGCGACACGATCTGGATAGCCGGCGAGTACCGAAACGAGCAGAGCCTCTTCTTTATTAATATGATCTTCGACCGGTGAGGTGCTGCGATCAGCTGCCCTGGCAATCATCCGGATCAGTTGCCGGCGGACCCTGTCGACGGCGCGGACGGCGCCGGGATCGAGCCCGGCGCTTCTGACTGCCGAGGCATGGAGACCGGCGGCTTCGACTTCGGTGAACAGGTCGAGCCGTCTGAGGAGATCGGAGGGGCCATGTTCGACCGCGCCCTTCCTTTCCCGCCGCTCGCCGGCGAAAAGCTTTCCGGCCAGGATATCTCGCTCGCCGATCAGGGCGGCGATCAGGCAGCCCTCGGCGGCGACGCCGCGCGCTGCGGCCTCGACCAGCAGCCGCGACTGCCGCGGGTGGAGCGGAAACCCGAGCATTCGCCGGCCGGTTGCCGTGATCTTCCCTTCTCCGTCGATCGCGCCGAGCCGTGCGAGGAGGTCATCAGCGGCTTCGAGAGCCTCGGTCGGCGGAGGCTCGAACCACTGGAATTGGCGCAGATCGGCGATGCCGGCGCCGTGCAGATCGAGCGCCAGTTCGGCCAGGTCCTCGCGGAGGATCTCGGGTTGATCGTGCTCTGGCCGGGCGAGCAGATCGGTTTCGGTGTAGAGCCTGAAGCAGACGCCGGGCCTCGTTCTTCCAGCGCGACCGGCGCGTTGCGCGGCCGAGGCGCGGCTGATCCGCGAGACTGTCAGCGTCGGGATGCCCGACCAGGGCGAATGCCCCGCCACTCGCGCCAGCCCCGAATCGATGACCGTCGTCACACCGTCGATCGTGACGGAGCTTTCGGCGACGTTGGTCGAAAAGATGACCTTACGCCTGTCGCACGGCTTAACGGCCCGGTCCTGCTCGTCGGCGGAGAGATCGCCGTGCAGCGGCAGCAGCAGCAGGTCCCAGCCCGATTTCTCGCAGGCGGCGATCGACCGGCGGATCTCCGCCGCGCCCGGCAGAAAGACCAGGATGTCGCCGTCGATTCCCCGATCGAGCGCCTTTCTCAGCGCGCCGGAGACCTGCTCTTCGAGCGGACGCTCATCCGGGCGCGCCAGATGCTCGATCGCGACGTCGTACATCCGCCCCTCGGATCTGATCGTCGCGGCATCTCCCAGAAACCTCGCCACCGGCGCGGCATCGAGCGTCGCCGACATGACCGCCAGTTTCAGATCGGGCCGGAATTCCCTCTGCAGTTTCGCCAGCAGAGCCAGCGCCAGATCGGCCTGAATGTGGCGCTCGTGAAATTCGTCGATCACCACCGCCCCGACCCGATCGAGCCGTGGATCGACCAGCAAACGCCGCGTCAGCACTCCCTCGGTCACAAACCGGAGCCTTGTCCGCGGGCCGGCGACCTCCTCGAATCGCACCTGATAGCCGACCTTCCCGCCGAGCGGCTCTCCCGACTCTTCGGCGACATGGCGGGCGGCCATTCTTGCCGCCAGACGCCGCGGTTCGAGCACCCAGACCTCGCCGGCCAGCCCCGCATCGAGCAGCGCCGGCGGGACGCGCGTCGTCTTGCCCGCCCCGGGCGGTGCCTCGATGACGATACTCGACTGATCTCGCAGAATCTCGACTATCCGGGGAATTATGGAATCTATCGGCAGCGGCGGGCGGGATGAATTCAAATCAATTTCCGTCTCAGAAAGCTTTTCATCCACAAAGGGCACAAAGGAGCACAAAGTTGGATATGGCTATTCAGAACCTCTTTGTGCTCCTTCGTGTCCTTTGTGGATGGACTCAAATCATTTTCCGTCTCAGAAGGCTTTTCATCCACGAAGGGACACGAAGATTCACAAAGGGATTCTGAACAGCCAAAACTACTCTTTGTGTTCCTTCGTGTCCTTTGTGGATGATCTTTTTACTTTTTCGAGATTTGCATCCGGTTGGAATGCGGAATCTCGCGGTAATGCGCCGAGAGCAGATCGGTCCCGAAATCGCCGTTGAAATCGCGCCACACGCTGTGGATGTGGTTGGCCTCGTTCTGGGTGTCGTCGTACTCGACCAGGAAGGTCGGCCCCTGAATGCGATAATAATGGGGATCGCCCTTGGCGGTTCCGCCGGCCCAGGCGAAGAAGACCTTGTCGATGCCCGCCTGCTTGAGCTTGCGCGATCTCTCGGCGGCGACATCCTCCGGCATCCTCGAGAGGTATTCGTCGATCAGGCGCTGGAGCAGCGCCTTCTGCTTCGAGCTCATCATCGCGGCCTGCAGTCCGTCCGGTTTGAGCGGATCGGCCTTGAGCTTGAATCCGGTCAGGATGTCGTTGGGCGCCTTCGCGTCGACCAGGGCGACCTTGAGCTGCTTCTCATCGAGCGTCGCAACCAGATCGCGTCCCTTGTCCTCCTCCTCGGCCAGCGCCCGCAGCCCCTTGTGCGGCCCCTGTCGGACCTCCGCCGGGTTGGCGCCGAAGAAGAGCGGAGTGTTGGAGATCAGTTCGCCCTTGACGACCGTGAAGTTGAGCGAGAGGTGATGCCCCTCGACGCGCCATCCCCAGGTCGCTTTCGTAGACGGCGTGCCGAAGACGCTGAAATAGTAGAGTTCCGGATCCCTGGGATGAACCCGCTTATCGCCCTCAAGCACGAAGAGGATCGGTTCGAGGCTCATGATCGTCTGAGCCTTGCGGAATCCGGACGCTCCGAGACCGGCCTTCAGGAACTCGAGCGCCAGCTTGCGCTGCGACTGATCGAGATCCTTGAGCGGCACGCCCTTGCGGGCCCTCGGGATGAAATGCCAGTCGAACCGCTGTTGATCGTCGAAGGAGAAGACCGCTTTCGCCTTCTGCTCCGACGTCAGCGATGTCAGGAATCTGTTGGCCCCGTCGGCCATCGCGGCGGCCGATCGCATTCGCGCCACGCCGTCCACTATCGACACCGACACCAGCCCGACAACGATCGAAATCGACAGGACCAACCCCGCCAGTCTCACTCTTTTCATGATCTCCTCCAGTTGCGATTTTTGTGGATTATAGTTTGGAACAGAGGATAGATGAAGCGAAACTCTCTACTTTCGGCTTTCTACTTTTTACTTTTTACTCTATCTTTTCTGACTGCACACATTACACAACGAGGAGCGAATCGATGTTGAGACTGTTTGGAATGACGTTTCTGATCGCCATGCTGGCGACGACCTCCGCTATGGCGCAGGACAATCCTTTTCTGGGCAAATGGAATATCACGGGCGAGGGCCAGTACAGCGCCTTCGTCTTCTGGCTCGAGGTGAAGATGGAGGACGGGAAGCTGACCGGGAAGTTCCTCAATCGCGGCGGGAGCGTGCTGCCTCTGCCGGAGATTGCGATCGAGGACGGCGAGCTGGTCTTCTCGCCGCAGTCGCCGGCCAACAGGCCCAAGCCGGTTCACCGCGCGAAGGTGTCGGAAGGGCGGCTGCTCGGCAGACTGACGGTCGGCGATATGGACGTCCCGTGGGTCGGAGTCCGACCGCCGGCATGGGGCGAGCACAACGCCAACGGTAAATTGCGGTTCGGCACTCCGGTCGCGCTCTTCGACGGCAAGGACATGGCCAACTGGGATGTCCAGCACAAGGACAGGCCGTCGGGATGGAACGTCGTCGACGGCGTCATGACCAACGAGGCACGGGCCAACAACCTCGTCTCGAAGCATCGATTCGAGAACTTCAGGATCCGCTGCGAATACAAACTCGCCGAGAAGAGCAACAGCGGCATCTACCTGCGCGGCCGCTACGAACTGCAGGTGCTCGACGACGCCGGCAAGGAGCCGGAGAGCCACGGTCACGGAGCGCTCTACAGCCGCGTCGCGCCGCTCGTCAACGCCAGTCTCCCGGCCGGCGAATGGCAGGTCATGGAGGCGGTCATCGTCGGCAACCGGCTGACGGTCACGCTCAACGGCCGGAAGCTGCACGACAACATCGTCATCGACGGCATCACGGGCGGCGCTCTCGACAGCCGCGAGAGCGAACCCGGGCCGATCATGCTCCAGGGGGATCACGGCAAGGTCTGGTTCCGGAAGGTCGTCGTCACCCCGATCGTCAGCGCCCGCTGACGACGCAGCAACGGTATGTCGTCGCACAAACAACTGCTCTTCACGTTTCTGGCGATCATCCTGATGATCTTCGTCGGATCGCTGGGCTATCATCTGATCGAGGGCTGGTCGTGGTTCGACGGTCTGTACATGACCGTCATCACGCTGGCCACGATCGGATACGGCGAGACACACCCGCTGAGCCTCGGCGGCCGGCTCTTCACGCTGCTGCTGATCGTCATCGGAGTCGCCCTGTTCGGTCTGCTCATCTCGAACCTGACCAAAGCCGTCATCGAATCCGGAGTCAGAGCCGCGCTCGGGAGGCGCAAATTGTTCAAGGATATCAGTCAGCTCAAGAATCATTACATCGTCTGCGGCGCCGGTCGGGTCGGAATGAGGATCATCGACGAACTGCAGCGCAAGGATGTCGATTTCATAGTCATAGAAAATGACGAAGCCGTCGCCGAGAAACTGCTCAAGAGAGGCATTCTGGTTCTCAACGGCGACGCGACGGACGAATCGGTCCTCGAAGGCGCCAACATCCGACAGGCGCGGTCTCTGATCACGGCGGCCTCGACCGATGCCGACAACGTCTACATCGTACTCAACGCGCGCGGCCTTAATCCGAACATCTACATCGTCGCCCGCGCCATCGACCTTCCGGGCGAGCGCCAGCTCATCCGCGCCGGCGCCAACAAGGTCGTCTCTCCGGTTCTGATCGGCAGCCACAGGATGGCCCAGGCGGCCCTTTCGCCGGCCGTCGCGGACTTCCTCGAACTGACGACCATGACGGAGAACCTCGACCTGAACTTCGATCAGATCTGGATCGCCGCCGGATCGCGGCTCGACGGCGTGATGCTCAAGGATTCGGGCATCCGCTCGCAGTACGAGGTGATGATCGTCGCAATCACCCCCGAGGGCGGAAAGATGATCTTCAGCCCCGGCGGAGACCACAAGCTCCGCGCCGGCGATCTGCTGATCGCCATCGGCACCCGCGACGGACTGGCCCGCCTCTCGGA
>CALBSU010000868.1 GCA_937967285.1 uncultured Acidobacteriota bacterium | reverse complement strand
CGCGGATTGTTCTCCAGCTCCGCGCGGAATTCCTGCATCGCCAGATCGCGGTTGCCGGTCACAAGATAGACGGTCCCGAGCTGCGTGTGGACGGTCGGCAGCTTCGGATCGAGCTGGGCCGCCATTTTGAGCTCCGCGATCGCCTGAGGATGCTGCCGCGTCGCCGCATTGAGCGCTCCCAGGATGAGATGGCCCTGCGCCTCCGGGAGATACCTGAAGACCTTGTCGATCAGCAGCTTTCCCTTGTCGACCTGTTCGTTCTGAAGATAGGCCGTGCCGAGCGTGTAGGCGACGCCGACGTTGTCGGGCTGCGCCTGATAGACCGCCTCCATCTCGCGGATCGCATCCTCGAGCTGGTCGAGCTGGAAATAGCAGAGACCGAGCAACTGGCGCGACTGCATGTTCTCGGGCTGAAGCCGCAGAACCTCCGTGAATTCCCGCGCCGCATCCTGATAGCGCTGCGTCTGAAAATAGGCGATCCCGAGATTGGTCCTCGTCGCCGTCTCACGGGGTTCGATCGAGAGGGCTTCGCGATAGTTCCTCACCGCGAGTTCGTAATTGCCCATCTTCGCGTATATTACGCCGAGGTTCGACAGCGCGTCGAACCGTCCGGGGATGAGCTTGAGAGCTTCCTCGTATGCCTGGCGGGCATTCTCAAGATCGCCCTTCTGCTGAAACTCGACGCCGCGCGCGAAGGCAGCCTCGGATCTCCGAACCGCATCCGGGTCCTGTCCCAATATCAATATTGCCAGTAAAACCAAAACGGGCATGAATCTACTTCCAGATAATCTTCGTAAATCCTTCGTGTTGCTTAATGGATAGGAAATTATAGCACTTAAAACAAAATTGGTGCGAGAGCTCCAACAACCTCTCTCGCACCAATCCTTGATTGCCGGTCAAAAAACGGCCGGATTAGAAGTTGAACTTCACCGCCAGCTCGATCACACGGTTACCGCGCTTGGTCAGAACGGTTCCGAACCGGTTGACCGTATCGTCAGCGAAAGTGAACGGCTTGGTCGGGTCACAGATACCCGACTGGGTGCCGCCGATACCGTTGGCGAACGTCTGAGTGAACGACGTCACAGTCCCGTCAGCGAGTACCAGCGTCTGATTGACAGGCGTGCGGGTGCAGCGCGTGTCGAGCGTCAGATGGATGTCGCTGTTGTTGGGATTGGCCGTGTCGATGTTCTTCGCGAACGCCTGGTTGAAGGCGTTGAAGATACCGACGCGGAACTGCAGGTTCTTCGACTCCGACATGCGGAAGTTCTTGAAGAAGCTGATATCCCAGTTCGACTGGTTCGGCGTTCTGAAGTAGAACTGCGGGATGTACGGGCCTGTCGAACCGAATGCCGGGAACGAGATCGCCCCGAGATCGAAGGCTGCTGACCCGCGATCGGTATTGCCCGTCGCCGGATTCCTCAGGTAGACCGGAGCGATAGCGCCGGCCGCCTGGCCACCCGTCGAGAAGGCATCGGTTCCAAGGGCTGCAATCGCCACGCCGCTGCCGCCCAGATCGCCAACATAACGGAGACGGATCGGAGTGCCGCTGGCGAAGGTCGTGATCCCCGACATCTGCCACCCGTTCAGGAGCCCTCTCGCAAGAGCATTCTTGAACGGCGAGAGATCCGGAATGTTGTAGTTGTACGAGAGGTTGAAGACGTGGGTCCGGTCGTAGTTTAGCACGCCGTAGCTGCGGCCGCGCGCATCGATCGGATCCTGATCGGCAAACTCTCCGGAGGTCAGACCGAGAACCTTCGAGAAGGTGTAGGTCGCAAAGTACTGCAGGTTCTTGCCGGTCTGACGGCTCAGGGTCACCTGCAGCGAATGATAGTTGGACGTGGCATTATATTCGTTGAAGCGGATATAACCCATATCCGGGAACGGTCGGAACAGGTTGAGTGCCGCGGCATCGAGCGTCGTGCGGTTGAGCACGTTGTTCAGATTCGCAGTCGCTGTCTGATTGATGATCTGGCAGTTGCCGCGACGAGTGACATTGCCGTTGGCATCGACCGCGCCGGGATCGCAGTTCGGATTGGCCAGGAAGCTGACGCTGCTGCCCGGATCACCCGCAACGCCGCCCTGCAACAATGCACCCTGCGGGATGAAGTTGATCGCGCGACGGCTCGGCAGGTGCCGTCCGAATGTTCCGACATACGAAGCCTCGAGCACCGAGCTGAACGGCAGACGCGACGCCAGACTCAGGCTCGTGGTGTAGGTCGTCGGAATTCTGGTCGACTCTTCATTCGGCGAGATGATGTCACCGCCGCCCGCCGCCAGTTCGAGCGGGTTGTAGCGGATCGTCTGCCCGTTGAAGTTGACCTGGGCCATGTTCCTGAAGGTCAGGCCGCCGAGACTGTCGAAGGTCTGATTGACTCCCGGAATCGTAGTGAAGAGCCCGATGTTGGCGTTCACGTTGCCGTTGGTCGGACTGCGGAGCGTGGCATCGTACTGGAAGTTGCCCTGTACGCGGTTATAGAAGATACCGTAACCGCCGCGGACCACCAGCTTCTGGTTGCCCCAGATGTCCCACGCGAAGTTGAGACGAGGCCCGAGCAGTATCGGATCCGTGTCGATTCTGCTCTTATCCAGGGTTCCCTGATTCACCGACAAGACTCCGTTCGGACGGAACGGATCGCCGTTGACGTAATACCCCGCGCCGCGCCGGTAGGAGCTCGGATCGAAGAGAATATCGAAACCCTTGCGCTCGAAATTGGCCGACATGCGCGCGGCGCGCAGACCGTATTCGAGCGTGAAGTTGGGTCTCACCTTCCACTGATCCTGAGCGTAGAACTCGTAGTTGTAGAAGCGGTAGTTTCCGATCGGCGTTCTGGTGCCGTGCTGGACATCGGTCAGCTGGCCGACCAGCAGGTCGCCCCAGTCATTGCCCGTCCCGTGCGGGTTCCAGTTGTTGAAACTGATCGTCCCTTCCGAGTTGTCCTGGAAGTTCTGGCGCTTGTTTCCCTGCTCGATCACAGCGCCGAACTTGAGCGTGTGGCTGCCGACCACCTTGGTCAGGTTGTCGTTGATCGAGAAGCTGTCGTTCCACGCGAAAATCGGATTGGTACCGGGCGACCAAAGCTGTCCCGATGCCCACGGCACCAGCGAAAGCGAGATGTTGTCGCTCTGCCTGCCGAACTGCGTATTGTCGAAGGGCAGCCGCCAGATGTTCTCGAGACCGAGGGTCGAAAGCTTGAGCTTGTCCGGATCCTCATAGCCGTTATCCAGCGTGAGCTTGCTTCCGCTGATCACGATTTCATTGGTCAGCGTCGGGCTGATGACGCTCGTCAGACCCACGGCCACGGAGCGGCCCAGGTTCTGCGACTGGTTGTGCGTCGGCAGCTCGAAGGTCGAGGGACCCCACCAGATTCCGTACGCGCCGTCCTCGAGCTCGCGCTCGCGGGTGATGCGGACGAAGAGATTCGTGTTGTCGCTGATCTTGTAGTCGAATCTCATCTTGAGATCGCGACGATTGCGGAAGGTGACCGGCGTCGCAACATAATTATTGCGGCCCGTCGGATCATTGAAGTTCGGCAGCGGATAGAAGTTCATCAGCGTCCGGCCGATCGGATCGATGTACGGCGCCAGGTTGTTCCCCGGAGCGGCTGATCCGGCGCCGGGGAAACCGGCCGGGATGTTGACCGTCGCGTTCTGTCCGAGCACACCGCCCGGCAGCAGTTCACTGAAGTCTCCCTGCCGCTGCCTGAGCGTCGGAACGGTCGACGTCTTCGGCTGGGCCGAAAAGTCCTGCTTCTGGTATTCGAATCCGATGAAGAAGAAGAGACGGTTGCGATCCTCGTTGAACCCGCCGAGCGGTCCGAAGACCTTCTTCGGCAGATAGATCGGGCCGCCGATGTTGCCGCCGGGGTAGTAGAACCGTCCCAGCTGCTTCTGACCGGGGAGCAGGTCATTGGCGGTCGCATTGGGATTCGCCTGTTTGATGTCCGCCTTCAGGTAGTTCCTGAAACGATCATTGGCTGCCAGCGCATCGTGACGCGTGTAGTTGTAGAGCGAACCGTGGAAGTCGCGTCCGCCGGACTTGGTCGTACCCGAAATCTGGACGCCGCTGTTGCCGTGCTCGGCCGCATAGTTCGAGGTCTTGATCGAGACCTCCTGGACCATGTCGTTGTTGAGCGAGACGATCGAACCGCAGTTGCAGCCGATGTCGATGACGCGCGATCCGTCGACGGAGACGTTGTTGTTCGTTCCGCGCTGACCGTTGACCGCGTAGGCCGAAGCATCGCCGAATCCGACGATCTGATAGGACGACTGGTCGGGAGCCACGACTCCGGGCAGAATCCTGAGCAGCTCGAGACTGCTGCGGCTGATGATCGAGAGGTTCTCGATCTGGGCCGCGGTGATGGTGTTCGACTTCTCACCCGTCTCGGTCTTGATCTCTTCGATCGTACCGCTGATGGTCACCGTCTCGCTCGTCGCTCCGATCTCGAGCGTCAGATCGAGCGCGCGAGTATCGCTCGGACTGAGAGAGACGTTCGACTGGGTCAGCGACTTGAATCCGGAGGCTTCGATCCTGACCGTGTAGGTTCCGGGATCGAGCGCCGGGAAGACGTACGTCCCCTCGTCGCCGGTCGTCAGTTTACGTTCGAAATTGGTCCGGACATTTACCAGCGTGACCGATGCATTCGGCACTACCGCTCCGTTCTGATCTCTGACGGTTCCGCGCAGTGTCGCGCTTCCCGCCGTTTGAGCCAGCACGGATGGGCCGATCAGTAAGATTACGCTGAGCAATAGTCCCTTCAATGCGACAGCGGTAATTCTGCCCTTGGGCGTCATCATGATGATGGGATACCTCCGATGTGGTTGTCTTGCCTCGATACTTTGCATAATTCAAGTCTCCCCTTCGCGCGAAATTCCACGCACCGGGTCACACCACTGCAAATGTCCGCGGCTGCCGTTGTTCCAGGGTCGTGTTCTGTTATCTTTTTGATTTGGCCGGATTTATGACGTTCCGGCTTCTGATTCAAGCGATCCCAGCAAGCTGTCTGATTACAGACGAAATTAGAGCGAAAATCAGTCTTTTACTGCCTGGCTTTTAACTGACTAAACTGTTTAAAATCAAGAAATTCGGTATGGAAACCAGGGAGCTCTGGAAAGCCCCTCAATCGAAAACGCTTAAATCAGTAAAGCGGAACTAACAAAATGATGGATGGCTTATACATCATAAAACCGCCGAGATCAAGTTTTATCATGGCGA
>CALBSU010000867.1 GCA_937967285.1 uncultured Acidobacteriota bacterium | reverse complement strand
TTCACTGCTCTTATTTCCTTTCAAATCCCGTTTGAAAGTAGAAAGTAAAAAGTAGAAAGTAGAAAGATGCGACTCGCTAATTCGCTTGAGCACTGCATTCTTCCACTTTCTACTTTCTACTTTTTACTTTCTACTTTTACTTCCTACATGTTGAGCACTGTAATAAGTTCCTGAACGGAGGCAGCCGATTTCTGGAGAGCGGCGCGCTCCTCGGCGGTCAGGTTGATCTGGATGATCTCCTCGACTCCGCCGGCGCCGAGCTTAACGGGAACGCCGACGAAGAGGCCGTTGATTCCATATTCGCCCTCGAGGTAGACGGCGCAGGGGAGGATCTTCTTCTTGTCGAGCAGGATCGCTTCGACCATTTCGACGGCGGCGGCCGACGGAGCATAGTAGGCGGATCCGGTCTTGAGCAGACTGACGATCTCGGCGCCACCGCCGGCGGTCCGTGCGACGATCTTTTCGAGCACATCCTTCGGCAGCAGCTCGGTGACGGGGATTCCGGCGCAGGTCGAATACCTCGGAAGCGGAACCATGGTATCGCCGTGGCCGCCGAGCACGAAAGCCGTCACGTTTTCGACCGAAACATTGAGCGCCTCGGCCAGGAAGGTCCGCATCCGCGCGGAATCGAGCACTCCGGCCATGCCGATGACGCGATTCTTGGGGAATCCGGACCGTTTGAAGGCCACCTGAGCCATGGCGTCGAGCGGATTCGAGACCACGATGATGACCGCGTTGGGCGATGTCCGGGCGATCTCTTCGGTCACGCTGCCGACGATTCCGGCGTTGGTGTTGAGCAGATCGTCGCGGCTCATTCCCGGTTTGCGGGCGATGCCCGAAGTGATGACCACAATGTCGGAATTGGCCGTCTCCTTATAACCGTTGGTGCCGACCAGTCGCGAATCGTAGCCCTCGATCGGACCTGCCTGCGCCAGGTCGAGCGCCTTGCCCTGCGGCATCCCCTCGACGATGTCGACCAGGACGACATCTCCCAGTTCCTTCGATACCAGCCAGTGCGCCGTCGTCGCTCCGACGTTACCAGCACCGACCACAGTTATTTTTTTGCGTCCCATGATTCCTCCCAAGGGAGTAGAAAGTAAAAAGTAGAAAGTAGAAAGTAATTGAAAACCGGTCCATCAACAGGCGGATTTTACTTTCTACTTTTTACTTTCTACTTTCTACTCATTCACATATTTTCAATTATCGCATCAGCATATTCGCTGGTTTTGACTTTTGTGGCGCCGGCCATCTGGCGTTCGAGGTCGTAGGTGACCTTCTTCTGGTCGATGGTCTTGACGATGCCGTTGATGATCAGGTCGCCTGCCTCCTGCCAGCCCAGATGCTCGAGCATCATGACGCCCGAGAGGATGACCGATGACGGATTGATGACATCCTTGCCGGCATACTTCGGCGCGGTGCCGTGAGTGGCCTCGAAGACGGCGGCATTGTCGCCGATGTTGGCGCCGGGAGCCATGCCGAGTCCGCCGACCTGCGCGGCGCAGGCATCCGAAAGGTAGTCGCCGTTCAGATTGGGCGTGGCGATGACCGAGTACTCGTCGGGCCTGAGCAGGATCTGCTGGAACATCGCGTCAGCGATGCGATCGTTGATCAGGATCTTGCCCTCGGGCATCTGACCGTTGTGGTCCTTCCAGAGTTCGTCCTCGGTCACGATCTTGTCGCGGAACTCATCCTTTGCCAGCTGATAGCCCCAGTCACGAAATGCGCCTTCGGTGTATTTCATGATGTTGCCCTTGTGGACCAGCGTGACGACCTTGCGGTTATGGGCGATCGCGTAATTGATGGCGCGGCGGACCAGATTGCGCGTCCCGGTGATCGAGATCGGCTTGATTCCGATACCCGAGTCACGGTTGATCTCGAAACCGAGATCGCTCAGGAAGTCGATTATCTTGAGCGCCCGGTCCGAGCCTTCCTGAAACTCGATTCCGGCGTACACGTCCTCGGTGTTCTCACGGAAGATGACGACGTCGAGCTTTTCGGGATGTTTGACCGGCGCCGGGACTCCGTTGAAATACCGGACGGGCCGCACGCAGGCGTACAGGTCGAGCACCTGCCGCAGCGTCACGTTGAGCGAGCGGATTCCGCCGCCGACAGGCGTCGTCAGCGGGCCCTTGATCGCCACCACGAAATGCTGAATCGCGTTGAGCGTCCCTTTCGGGAGCCATTCATTGAACTTCTTGTGAGCCTTTTCACCTGCGAAGACTTCATACCAGACGATGCGACGCTTGCCGCCGTAAGCCTTGGCGACTGCGGCATCGAAGACTCGAACTGAAGCGGCCCAGATGTCGACGCCGATTCCGTCACCCTCGATGAAGGGGATGATCGGATTATCGGGCACGACCAGCTTGCCGTCTTCTACGGTGATGGCCTTTCCATCGGTCGGGGTTTCTATTCCATTAAATACGGGCATAATTGCATCTCTCCTGATCTGTTATCTTTTAACTGAGGCGGGAAGTGAGGCAGTCTAACAACCACGGATGAGGCTGTCAAGATTTGTGCGAACCGGTGTTTTTCGATATAAACCAAAGGCTTAGAGGATCTTCTGAATTTACCATCGAGGAGCAAAGGATTGGACGCGGCGGAAGCGCAAAGGGAGTTTGAACGGCTGCTGCGGTCGGGCGAACCGGCGCAGGCTGAACGGCTGGCGGAATATTGCGCTCAATCCGTCGTCGAGGATTGTCAGGCCGGTCGGGAGTGGTCACGGGAGGCTGTGACGATGCTCTGCGAGATGGCCGGGCATCCCGATCCGAACGTATCGAAAGCCGGCATCCGGGGACTCTTTCCCGGGCTGGTCGAGCGCCTCAACGACTCCTTTGACGAACGATTATGCCGGTGCTGCAACGTCATCTTCGCTCAGGTCATAGACTTCCACCGCCGGCAACCGGGCGGCGAGGCTCTCGACGAGGCGCTTCGCGGCTTCGGCATCGAGGATGAGGCCGGTCTCGTCTCGCGCCGGGCAACGATCGCGCGAACGCGGTCGTTCGATCCCGTCCGGCTGCGCCGGGTCCTGCTGCTCTCGCGTGTCACGATCGGCGCCGATGTCATGATCAACGGCACGCTGATCTCGAAACTGCGCCGCCTGCGGGCTGACCTGGAGATAACCCTGATCGGTTCAGGGAAGCTGCGCGAACTCTACGGCGGCGACCCGCTGATCCGCTTTCGGGAGACACCATACGAGCGCGGCGGGAAGGTATTGTCCCGGCTGCTGAGCTGGATTGGAGTGGTCGAGGCGGTGAGGGACGAGATAGCCGGCCTTGAACCCGATCAGTTTCTGATCATCGATCCCGATTCCCGACTGACTCAGCTCGGACTGCTGCCGCTGGACGACAGATCATACCTCTACTTCGAAAGCAGAAGCTGGCCGGGTGCCGGTTCGCTCGGCCGCCTCGCTTCCGACTGGCTCGGAACGCTGACCGGCGATCCGGAACAGGCCTTCCCGTTCATCGCTCTCCCGGATGCACACAGGGAATTCGGGGAAAAAGCCGCCGGGCTGATCCGCCGCGCCGGACACCGGCGTATCGTCACGATCAGTCTCGGGGTCGGCGGAAACGAGTCGAAGCGAGTCTCCGACGAGTTCGAAACCCGACTCGTCCTCGATGCCTCCGACGGCATCATCCTCGACAAAGGCGCAACGCCCGCCGAGCGCCGGCAAATCGACCGTCTGCTGACGGCCGTCAGGTCGACGGGCAGATCGATCATCGAATTAAATGAGGAGAATCAGGAGGGGATCCTCGGATCCGGCGAGAATTCCGCCGATGTCCTGACCTGGGACGGCGGGATCGGCCGCTTCGCCGGCTTGATCGCCGCCGCTGACCAATATATCGGATACGACTCTGCCGGCCAGCATATCGCCGCCGCTCTCGGCACGCCCTGCCGCACCATCTTCGTCACCTCGAACTCCGAAAAATTCGCCGAACGATGGCGGCCGTACGGGAGGGGAAGGATAGAAGTAGAAAGTAGAAAGTAGAAAGTAGAAAGTAGAAAGTAGAAAGTAGAAAGTA
>CALBSU010000866.1 GCA_937967285.1 uncultured Acidobacteriota bacterium | reverse complement strand
CAGGCCGGGGCGTTTCTTTTCGAGCATCCAGACCATAAACCGCGCACGTCTGATATCGCCATCCAGGTCATAGTTGTATGCCCCGGGGAACGTCCCGCAGTCCCGTTCGGCCTCCGCCACCAGTCCCGGAGTCGAGAGCGCCCGGGTCAGCTTGTGATCGTCATCGGTCTTCGCCCTCCAGAACTGGACTATGTTGTGGCGAACGTCGGCGCCGACCGAAACCGGCCAGTCGATCGACGCAGTCACCCGGCCTGCCCGGCCGGCCGCTCCCCAGAGCGTCTCGACCCTGATGTCCTCGGCATACCAGTACCAGCCTCCGAGATTACTGCCGAACGGATCGAACGGCGTGTTGGCCGGTATCCCGTGACGTGCCGGCGAAGTCCCGGTGATCAGTGTCGTGTGGCTCGGATATGTCACCGTCGGCGTGACACCGGCGACGCCTGTCGCATAAGCGCCTTCTTTTGCCAGAGCCGTCAGATTCGGCAGCTTCCACCCAAGACGCTCAGCGTCGAGCACATAATCGGGTCGCAGCCCGTCGATCGAGATCATGACCACCGGAATCGTCTGCGCGACTTCGCGACCGGCGGCCCTTTCGGTGCCGCCCGTCAAGCAAATCACCGCCAGCAGCAGCGCAAGGCCTCCGGAAAATCCTGATTTGATTTTCTTAAATGGTATGGCAATATTCATTTCTTTTGTTCGTATGGTTGTATACTCCCCAGTCACTGGAGTGAACGGTTCCCGGCGCAAGTTTTAAGTCCGTGCCGTTGCAGTAATTTAAAGGAAAGATCGATTGAAACAGCACAAGGAGAACAGCAATGAGTAGAACTCTGACTTCGGCAACAATGAAAACAATGCTTGCGCTTTGTCTTCTGTTTGCCGTCGAGTCACTGACATCCGCCCAGAATTCCGGCCAGAACTCAGGCCAGAACACAGGTCAGACCCAGTCAGAGACCAATGTTGCGAGCACAACGACCGGCAATCCCGGCAATTTTCCGATCACAGTTCCAACCGGTATGCCCCCGGCGCCCCAGGCAGGGGCCGTGAGCGGGCTCGGCGACCGCTCCAAATCGAGAGAGCGCAACGGTCCGCGTCGCGAGAACCTGCAGGCGATCGGGCTCCTCGGCAAGCACGTCAGCGCGCTGATCGGCGGTTTCGAGCAGGGCGCCGGTTTCGGATTCGGAGTCGAACTGAGCACCGCCGACAAGATCCCGGGCATCGAATTCCGCGCCAAGGCGCTTACCTCGACCAGACTCTATCGTCGATTCGAACTCGAAGCCTTCTTTCCGAAGATCGGCGATGAGAACACGCACCTCGACATCTGGTTCAATTATCAGAAACGGACGCGCGACAACTTCTTCGGTCTCGGCCCCAGAACGCCCGAAGATCCCGAGACCAATTTCGCAGCGGATCAGCGGAGCTACAACATATCCTTTTACAGGGATTTCGCAAAGGGAATCCAGGCCGGCGTATACGCCCAGATCGCCAACACCGATTCGTATCGCGGCAAGGACGAAGAAGACATCCCGGTCGACGTGCTCTTTTCGGGAAATCCGAACGTCAACCCGGTCACGGCCTTCCTGCCCGGCCTGAACGTCAACGCCAAACTGCTCTCCTATGGCGCATTCGCTGAGTTCGACCTCCGCAACAACGAACGCGGACTTCCGAAGGGCGCGTACTTCTACGCCCGCGGCGCGTCATTCGACGGCCTCGACAACGATTTCTTCTCCGATTTCGGATGGAACGAACTGGAACTCGACGGACGCGTCTACATCCCGATCTTCAGCGATTTCACTTCGCTCGCGCTGCGCTCGCACGCCGAACTCAAATCGCCCAAGGGCGGCAGCCAGATCCCCTTCTACGATCTGGCCTGGATCGGCGGCCGGTCCCAGGGCAGAGGCTTCCGCAACTTCAGGTTCCGCGGCAACAACTCGCTGCTTCTATCGGTCGAGCCGCGTCAGACCGTCTGGAAACAGTCCGAGATCAGAGGACTCGATGTCGTCGTTTTCGGAGACGCCGGTCAGGTCTGGGGCGACAACCGATCGAAGACCAATCCGGTCATCCTCGCCAATGACAAGTTCGACTCGTCGAACTGGCGCTTCAGCTTCGGCGGCGGCGTCCAGTACCGCTGGAACAGGAGCACCGCGGTCCGCATCGAACTCGGCCACAGCAACGAGGCCAATATGGTCTTCTTTTCCGTGACCAGGGGATTCTGAGTAAAAAGTAGAAAGTAGAAAGTAAAAAGTGCTTCGGAACAGCGCTTTCTACTTTCTACTTTTTACTTTCTACTTCTTTCAGGTATTTAGCCGACAATTCGTGATAATGATGCGCGCTGCGTTCGACCGAAGCGAGGGCGCCGCCAGAGAGCTCTTTTTTGACGACGGCCGGAGAGCCCGCTGCGAGCATGCGGGGCGGAATGACGGTCCCGGGCGTAACTACGCTGCCGGCCGCGACCATCGCCTGTTCGCCGACCAGCGCCTCGTGGAGAACGATCGCTCCCATCCCGACGACGGCGCCTGCCTGCACCGTGCAGCCTTCAAGCAGGGCTCCGTGGCCGATGGTCACGTTTTCGTGAATGATCGTCGGAATCTCAGCGGTCGTGTGGACGACGGTGTTGTCCTGAATGTTCGATCCCGGCCCGATCACGATCCTTCCTTCATCGCCTCTCAGAACGACGCCGAACCAGACGCTCGAGCCGTCTCCCAGTTCGACATCTCCGATGACGGTCGCCGTCGGCGCGATGAAAACGTTCATGCCTATCTTCGGACTTTTGCCCTGGTAATCGAGGATCATGTCGTCATCCTTTCACGAGCCTTGCGATAAAAGTGGCTGAAATAACCGTACATCGACCAGCATGAGGAGATGACGACCAGCCACAGCAGTCCGCGCCCCAGTCCGTACATCATAACGCGCCAGTCGAGCCAGTTCATCCTCTCCGGACCGAACAGATGGTCGAGCGCGGATCTCATCTCCGGAACCGACCAGAAAGCGATGATCGGAAATGCGCGCGTCTGAACCGGAGGAGCTCCCTGAACCGACGATGTGATGAGCAGCGAGATCGTCACCACCTGGGAAAACATCTTGAACTTGCCGGCCTTCGATGCCGGGATCGCCCAGCCTTCTGAAGCCGCCACCGCCCGCAATCCGGAGACCGCGAACTCGCGACCGATGATTATCACCACCGCCCAGGCCGGAGCCAGCCGGTTCTCGACAAGTGAAATGAAGGCCGCCGAGATGAGCAGCTTGTCGGCTATCGGATCGAGCAGTATCCCGAGCTTCGACACCTGTCTGCGCTTGCGGGCCAGCCATCCGTCGAGAGCGTCAGTCGTCGCCGCAATCAGAAAGAGCGTCACGCCGGCGATATGCTGCGGCAGGCCGACGTAATCCTCCGAGAATCTGGTCAGCAGCACCACCACCAGCAGCGGCACGATGAAGATGCGAAGCAATGTCAGAAGGTTCGGAAGATTCATGGAGAATACGTCGTCTTGGCAACTGTTTCCATTGGTATAAGTTTCCAGTTTCCAGTTGCCGGTTTCCAGTGGGTAACCCGAAACCTGTGTCAGTATATAAGGTCAAATTCCGTCAAAACACAGCCCCTTCAAATAAGACTGGCAACTGGCAACTTTTCCCGGAATATCAGCCGTGAAACTTATTAGTGATGGGCATGCGGCGGTCGCGACCGAAAGCGCGCGGCGTGATCTTGATCCCCGGCGCCGCCTGGCGGCGTTTGTATTCGTTGATGTCAACCTGTCTGATCACCCAGCGGACGATCTTTTCGTCATAGCCTTCGGCGATGATCTCATCGGAGCTGAAATCATTCTCGACATACATCTCGAGGATCGCGTCGAGAACCTCGTACGGCGGAAGCGTATCGGTGTCCTTCTGATCCGCCCTCAATTCGGCCGACGGCGGACGCGTGATGATGTATTCCGGGATCAGTTCAGCGCCCGCCCGCAGGTTGACATAGTTCGAGAGTTCGTAGACCAGCGTCTTCGGGACGTCCTTGAGCAGCGCGAAGCCGCCGGCCATGTCGCCGTAGAGCGTACAGTAGCCGACGCTGATCTCGCTCTTGTTGCCGGTCGAGAGGACCATCGCGCCGAACTTGTTCGAGAGGGCCATCAGGATGTTGCCGCGGACGCGCGCCTGGATGTTCTCCTCGGCGACTCCCATCGGCGTGTCGGCGAAGACGGGCGCGAGCATCTCGAGATACTGCTCGAAGGTCGCTTCGATCGGGATGACGTGATAAGCGACGCCCAGATTTTCAGCCAGCTTTTCGGCATCCCGGCCGCTTTCGGATGACGAATAACGCGTCGGCATGAAGACGCAGGTCACGTTCTCGGCGCCCAGCGCATCGACGGCCACGCATGCCGTCAGCGCCGAATCGATTCCGCCCGACAAACCTATCACCACGCTCCTGAAACCGTTCTTGTGAACGTAGTCCCTCGTGCCGACGACCAGCGCCTGATAGACCTCCTCGGGTCCGGTCGTCACCGGCGGCTGTTCGATATGCCTGCCGACAGGCTCGCGCCGGATGTCGAACCGCTCGTCGCGCAGATTTATCCGCTCGCACTCCTCCAGATCGTAGTAGGCCTCGATCCGCTCCTGCCTTCGCCGAGGATCGTGCAGACGTTCCTTGAAGACGCGCTCGGCGTTGATGTCCGCGACGATGAAATCCTCCTCGAACAACCTGCCGCGCGCGATGACTCGCCCGCGCTCGTCGACCACCAGGCTCTGCCCGTCGAAGACCAGCTCGTCCTGACCGCCGACCAGATTGACGTAGGCCACCGCCACCGCGTTGTCCTCTGCCCGGGTAGCCATCATCCGTTCGCGGTCGCGCCCCTTGCCTGAATGATAGGGAGAAGCCGAGATGTTGATGATGATCTGGGCCCCGGCCAGAGCCTGCGTCTTGGTCGGCCCGCCCGGATACCAGATATCCTCGCAGATATTGACGCCGAAGAGGAGATCCCCGTACTCGAATATCGGCGCCGTCATGCCCGCGTCGAAATAGCGGTATTCATCGAAGACGCTGTAATTCGGCAGGTAGTTTTTGTGATAGACCGCTCTGAGTTCGCCGTCGCAGATGACGGCGGCGGCATTGTGAATGTCCGTCGTCCGGTCTACGAATCCGACGATGGCGATGATGCCCCGTGATTCCGCAACGACGCGGGCGAGCGCCTTCCGGTTGGCGTCGATGAACTGCGGCTTGAGCAGAAGATCTTCCGGCGGATAACCGGTGAGTGAGAGTTCGGGAACGGCGACGATATCTGCCCCGGCTTCGCGCGCCCGCCGAATCGCGGCGATGATCCTGTCGGCATTCCCGTCGAAATCGCCGACCGTCGGGTTGATCTGCGCTAGTGCGATTCGCGTGGTGGTCATGTCGTGAGATGCGAGCCCTTAATCTGTCACCTCGACTGTGTCGATGATGCCGACGATCGCGGCATCGACGGGACGGTCCTTGAGTCCTTCGGCCATGCGCGCGCTGCTGCCGGATACGACCAGCACCTTCTCGCGATACCCCGCCCCGACCGTATCGATCGCCACCAGGTAATTGTTCTCGTCCTCGCCGCGGACAGTGATCGGTCGGACGAGCAGGAGCTTTTTACCCTCGAGCCGGGGATCTTTCCGCGTCGCAACCACGTTGCCGATGATTCGTCCGATGATCATAAATCAGTAGAAAGTAAAAAGTAGAAAGTAGAAAGTGCCGTGGGAGGCGTCCCCCCCCTTTATACTTTCTACTTTATACTTTTTACTATTTTCTCACTGTCAAAGGTAAATTCTCATCCACCGACGCGTGCGGGCGCGGGATGACGTGAACGCTGACCAGTTCGCCGACTCTGCGGGCCGCGGCGGCCCCGGCATCTGTCGCGGCCTTGACCGCGGCGACGTCCCCGCGGACTATCGCGGTGACGAACCCGGCTCCGATCTTCTCGTAACCGATGAGCGTCACATTGGCCGCCTTGACCATGGCGTCAGCCGCCTCGATCATGGCCACCAGTCCCTTCGTCTCGATCATTCCCAGTGCTTCCATTCAGTGCTCCTTGTCAGGTCGATATCGATAATTTCGTTCCGATCGCGGATCGTCACCGCTCGCCGTCGATTCCCGACAGCAGCCGGGCCGACTGCGTCAGCAGGTCGAGCAGCTCGGCGCGCGTCAGTTCGATCCGCTCGCCGGCGTCTTCCGCGGGCTCTCTGCCGGGAGTGTAGCCGCAGACCTGGCCCAGTCTCGCCTCGGGCCGGATAACGCCGTTGCGCTCGCGGATCTCGAACAGCTTCTCGATCGCGCGGTCCGGGATCGTGTTCTCGTTGCCCAGCGAGCGCGCAATAAAACTGATCCGGCAGGTATGCTCGAGGGTCTCGAGCTTGTTGAACGCGCTCTCGAGCGTCGAGGCATACGCCACCGCACCGTGATTGGCCATCAGCAGCGCGTCATGATACTCGAGAAACGGCTCGATCGCATCCGTCAATTCGCGCGTCGAGGGCGTGCCGTAAGCCGCCAGCGGCACGCAGCCGAGCGTCAGCACGACCTCGGAAAGGATCGCCTTGTCGAGCGAGAGCCCGGCAACGGCGAATCCCGTCGCATGCGGCGGATGGGCATGCACCACGGCATTGATGTCGGGCCGCGCCTTGTAGATCACACGGTGCATCGGCCATTCCGATGAGACCCTGTAATCGGACGGCTCGAGCGGGTTTCCGTCCAGATCGACCGCCACCATCATCTCCGGCTTCATCCAGCCCTTGCTGACCGCCGACGGCGTGGCAATGATCCTGTTCGGCCCGACCCGCACGCTGATATTCCCGTCGCCCGCCACCAGCAGTCCTCTGTCGTAACAGCGCGTCGCGATCTCGACTATCTCTTCCCGAATTTTTCGTTCGTCTGCCGGCATACGAATATCAGTCAAAATTGCCTACTGGGTACCGTTATTCTCCGTCTCGATGTGGAGGAAGTCCTGGTACTCCACCTTCACCGCCTCGTTTGTGGCCTGCCGCGCTAAAAAGTAAGAGAGGCTCTCGAGCGAGATCGTCAGATCCACCGTCTTGACCTTCGTTCCGGGTCTCGGATGAAGATGAACGGGCGCGAAATTGAGGACCGCGCGGACTCCCGCGTCGCTGACCATCTCATAAACTCTTTCGGCCGCTCCCGCGGGCACGGCGATGATCACTATGTCGATCTCGCGCTCCCTGATGACATCCTGCAGCGCGCCGATCGAGAGAATCTCATGTCCGGAACGGACACGCGTCCCGACCTTCCCCGGATCGTCATCGAAGAGCGCTGAGATCTCGAAGCTCTCACGGTTGAATCCGTGATAGTTCGCCAGCGCCAGCCCGAGGTTGCCCATGCCGACGATCGCCACATTGTGCCTGTCGTTGAGCCCAAGAATCCGCATCAGATTCTGCCGCAGATCATCGACATAATATCCGACACCGCGCACGCCGAACTCTCCGAAATAGGCCAGATCCTTCCGGATCTGCGCCGAGTTCAGATTGAACTGCTCGGCCAGCGAGTGCGAAGAGATCGTCTCGACACCGGATGCCGCCAACTCGTTCAGACAACGCAGATATACCGACAGGCGGTTGGTGGTCAGCTCCGAAATCTTTGATTTGTCACTCTTCATGAAAGCGGGCGGTTCGCGCTAGCATCCTCTGAAAGGCTCCGGATTCCAGAGTCCGAAGATCAGATCTGAACGATATCTCACCAGTTATAGCCTGTCAACTCAATGCTTTATAGGCTCCACGGAGCCTGATTGACAGCTTCTTCGCGACTC
>CALBSU010000865.1 GCA_937967285.1 uncultured Acidobacteriota bacterium | reverse complement strand
CCGGCGCTGGTCGATCTGTCGCTGGTGGCCTGTCGCGAGATGAATTACCGGGAGGCATTCGATCTGGCCCGCAGAGCGCTCAGCATCGATACCTACGATCCCGCGGCCAATTATTACTACGGTCTGGCGGCGTTGCGGCTGGGCCGGACGACGGATGCGAAGGACGGCTTCGACATCGCCGCTCAGTCGGTCGAATTCCGGAGCGCGGCTTACGTCGAGTTGAGCCGGATCTATTTCCGCGAGGGGAAATACGAGAGGGCGTTGGATTACGCCGGCAAAGCCATCGACTTCAACCGCTACAATCTGGAAGCGCATCAGATCATCGCCGTGATTCACAGATTGCGGAACGACCGGAGAGCGGGGATGGAAGCGCTGGGCGGGATTCTGAGCATCGATCCGCTCAACCATTTCGCCCGGTTCGAGCGGAGTTTATGGGAGGGGACGGAGCAATCCCGGCGCGATTTCAGTTCCCTGATTCGCAACGAGATGCCGCATGAGACGTATCTCGAACTGGCGATCTGGTACGGCAATCTCGGTCGTTTCGTCGAGAGTGATGGTGTCCTGCGACTGGCGCCGGAGAATCCCGAAGTGCTCTACTGGCGCGCGTATCTGAAAGAGAGAACCGGTCAGCCGGGGATCGACGAGATGATCCGGCAGGCAAACCAGGCATCTCCGCATCTGGTCTTTCCCTTCCGCGCCGAGACGGCTGATGTGCTGACCTGGGTCGCCGGACGGAATGGCTCGTGGCAACCGAAATACTACCTGGCTTTGATTCGCCGGGGGCTGGGAGATGAGGCGGGAGCCTGGAAGCTGCTCTCATCGTGCGGCGATGCTCCGGAATACGCGCCCTTCTATGCGGCGCGCGCGCAACTGGCCTGGAAGTCGAATGCCGGATCTGACCCGCTGGCGGATGCTGAGAAGTCCGCCCGGCTCGATCCGCGCGAGTGGCGTTACGGCCGGCTTCTGGCCGAATACCATATGACCAGTTCACAGCCCGAGCGGGCGCTGCAGATTGCGCGGAAGTACCATGAACAGGAGCCGGACAACTATCAGCTCGGCGCATTGTATGCCCGGACGCTGCTTCTCAACCGGCAGTATCAGGCGTGCAGCGATCTGCTGGGGCGACTCAACCTGCTGCCGTACGAGGGATCGACCGAGGGCCGATTGCTCTACAAGGAGGCGCAGTTGATGCTGGCGCTCGAAAAAATGAAGGCGGGCGATCACGCCGGGGCGCTGAAGTTCATCTCTGCGGCGAGGCTCTGGCCCGAGAATCTGGGCGCCGGAAAACCCTATCCCGAAATGGTCGACGAGCGGCTCGAGGACTGGCTCGAGTCGATCTGTCAGGAGAAGCTCGGACGCGGAGCGGAAGCGAAGGCGACACTCGATCGCATCGCATCCTTCAGAATCAGCCGATTCGACGTCAACAGTCTGGTCTCGGCTCTGGCCCTGCGCAAACTGGGACGCGGAGAGGAAGGCGCCAGGCTGCTGACCGATGCGCCCGCGCGGGGGAGGGGCCGGACCGAACCTCTGCGCGACTGGTGCGTGGCAGTTTACGAGGGGAAGCAGGTCTCCGATCCCGGCTTCAACGATATCAACTTTCGCGTCGTCAGGGAGTGGGCGCAGATGAAAATTAAATAGACGCCAAGCCGCCAAGGCTGCCAAGATTTATTGAAGCAATGAAGTGCCCGATTTAATCCATTTTAAATCGCCGAGATGGAGGAAACAGCAGCCCTTACTTGATTCCATCTTGGCCATCTTGGCGGTTTGGCGTCTTTAATATTTCCATCAATGAGGCAGCCGTTACAATGCCAGGACCGTCCGCTGGGTCTGGCTTGCAGGAACTCAGGTTCCATGGGCGTTACCGCTGATGATTCCCTGAAACCGAAATTGCACTTTGGTTCCGGGTGTGTTTTGATACCGATACCAGACCTCATATCTTGCATTTTTGACCTGGCAAGTGAGCAGGTTCTTTCAAAGCGCGCATTACGCGATCACGGAAATAAGCAAATATCTCGCAGATGTCAATACGGGCGACGGTTCGTCGACGACTCGATGAAGATGAGTCCGGACTCGCGACCAGTCGCCGATCGAGCGGTGATTATCCGGGGGATACTGATGATATTAACTCAAGTGCTGAGCGGGTTAAGGAGACTGAGATTCACGCTTCTCGTGACATCCATAACACTGGTAATAACGGCGCTCTTCTGGGCGCCGCAGTTATGGAAAGTGGCCGGGCAGAATGCCGTGACGACCGTCTCGGCGGCGAGTTATGCGGCGCCGCTGACTCCAAGCGGCATCGCCGCGGCTTATGGGACCAATCTCGCGACGGGTACTGAGGTAGCAGTCGGGCTCCCGCTGCCGACCGTTCTGGGCGGGACGACCGTCCGCGTCAACGGCGTGCTGACGGGGATCTTCTTCGTCTCTCCGGGGCAGGTCAATTTTCTGATTCCGGCGAACACTCCGCTCGGACAGGCGACGGTTCAGATCGCGGCCGGCAATGGAGTAGTCTCGAACGGAACGGTCGAGATAGCCGTTGCCGCTCCGGCCGTCTTCACGGCCAATGCCAGCGGAGCCGGCGCTCCCGCGGCGCTGATTGTCCGAGTCAAATCTGACGGATCGCAGATCCTCGAAAGCGCATCCGGCGTTCTCGACTTCGCCGGCGACCGGCTCTTCCTCGCCCTCTATCTGTGCGGCGTCAGGAACGCTCCCGTCTCGACCAGGGTGATCGTCGACCAGACGGAGCTCACTCCGACATTCATCGGCGAAGCTCCAGGTTTCGTCGGCCTCGATCAGCTCAACGTCGAACTCCTGCCGGCATTCTCAGGGCGAGGACAACTCAATGTGAGAGTCCGCGTCGAAACATCTATATTCTCGAACACTTTTACGCTGAATTTCGGCGGTACACCTCCGCCGACACCGACGCCGACGCCAACACCGACGCCGACGCC
>CALBSU010000864.1 GCA_937967285.1 uncultured Acidobacteriota bacterium | reverse complement strand
GCTTCGCGAAGTTCGTCAGCACGCTGGCGCCGGCGTGGGAGGCGGACGGGCGACCAATCTACGGCGGCTTCTTCTGGCTCAACGGGGACGGGGCTTTCCCTGTGCCAAAGGAGGCTTATTTCATGGCCGGCGCGGGCGGGCAGACGACGATGATCATTCCGTCGCATGACCTGGTGGTAGTCAGGCTTGGCCATTTCAAGGGCAGCGCTCCGGGCGACAGGGCCTTCAAGCGGGCGCTGGCGCTGCTGATCGAGGCGGTTCCGAAGCGGTGAAATGCAGAGTTTGACAATCCGGCGGGCGCTTCAATACACTGCAGTTTGTGCTCCTATCTCTGGAAAGTTGATGAAGCAGCCGTCATGTTCAAACTTTATAATACGCTGACAAGAAAGGTGGAGGATTTCGTACCGCTCGATCCGTCCGAGGTGCGGATGTATGTTTGCGGTCCGACGGTCTACGATTTCGCTCACATCGGCAATTTCAGGACGTTCCTCTTCTCGGATCTGCTGAGGCGGTATATCAAATATAAAGGTTACAAGATCCGCCACGTCATGAACATCACGGACGTGGACGACAAGATCATCGCGCGCGCGGTCGAGCAGAAGATGACGCTGCGCGATTACACGGACAAGTACATCGAGTATTTCTTCGAGGATTTCGATGCGCTGGGAGCCGAACGTCCTGAGCAGATACTGCGCGCGACGGACCACATCGACGAGATGGTCGAGCTGATCGACCGCCTCAGCGCCAACGGCCACACCTACCATGCTGACGGATCGACCTACTACCGGATCGGTACGTTTCCCGACTACGGCAAACTCTCGAACATGAAGCTTGAAGGGAACGTCGCCGGAGCGAGCGAGCGCGTGGATGCCGACGAGTATACGAAGGAGGATGTGCGCGACTTCGTGCTCTGGAAGGCGGCGAAGGAGGGCGAGCCGTTCTGGGCTACGGAACTGGGAGCGGGGCGTCCGGGCTGGCACATCGAATGCTCGGCGATGTCGATGAAGGCGCTCGGCGAGACCTTCGACATCCACGCCGGCGGGATCGATCTGGTCTTTCCTCATCACGAGAACGAGATCGCGCAGTCCGAGGGCGCGACCGGAAAGCAGTTCGTCCGCTACTGGGTGCACGCCGAGTTTCTGATGGTCGAGGGAGAGAAGATGTCCAAATCGAAGGGCAACTTCTACACCTTCCGAGATCTGCTCGAAAAGGGCTACACTCCGCGGGCGATCCGATATCTGCTGCTTTCGGCGCCGCACCACAAGCAGCTCAACTTCACGATCGACGGACTCAAGGGCGCCGAGAGCACCGTCGCCAGGCTCAATGATTTCAAGCAGCGGCTGAGCGAACTGAAGGCCGAACCGGGCGACTCCCCGGCCATCTCCGCATTGATCGAACGCTCAGGAGCCCGTTTCGAGGAGGCGCTCGACGACGATCTGAATACGGCCGAGGCGCTGGCCGCCGTCCACGATTTCGTCCGCGAGACGAATGCGGCGATGGCTCAGGGGATCGTCAGGAGCGACGATCAGCGTGCTCTGCTCGATCTGGTCGACCGCTTCGATTCGGTCTTCGCCGTCTTCGGCGAAGTCAAAAAGGAGATGCTCGATTCCGAGATTCAGGCGCTGATCGACGAGCGACAGGCAGCGCGCGCCGCGAAGAATTTCGCCCGCGCCGACGAGATCCGCCAGCAACTGACCGACCTCGGCATCATCCTCGAAGACACCAAGGAAGGGCTGCGCTGGCGCAGGAAGTGACCCGGTTGAGAGGGGGAATTTGACAGGATTAACAGGATTTATCAGGATTGACAGGATTGATTCAAGGTAATGAAGCGGCCTTTTGCCTCTCTGTAGCAGACAAAAGATTTTCCAATATTATCCTGTAAATCCTGACAAATCCTGTTAATCCTGTTGAATTGATCCGAAATTGCAATTCAGATAGTGATGCCGCGATCAGGGCTCCGGACGGCCCTCTCGCGGCATCTGCCTTTTGAATGAGGCATTTGACGGCAGGATCGTGTATAATTGGCGTCTATGAAACGAGTTAGATTACTTATTCCTCAGGAAATACCCCTTCTCTCCCGCAAAAATCTCTTCGCGGACTAATCCGTCAGTAAAAAATAGAAAGTAAAAAGTATAAAGCAGAGGGTCGTCTGCCGGTAGATTCGGCATGATCGATCCGTGGTTTTGTTCGTTGAGATAAAGTAAGGAGTAGTGTCATGCAGGGAAAAGCAGAGTTGAAGACCGCGAAATTGCCGCAG
>CALBSU010000863.1 GCA_937967285.1 uncultured Acidobacteriota bacterium | reverse complement strand
GTGACCGTTTCGACCACCAGCCGCGTGATTCAGGCAGCCACGCTGCTGACTTCGGCCGGCGGATTCGTCACGGTCCCGATCGAGCTGAATTCGCAGGGGAACGAGAACCGCCTCAGTTTCAGCATCATGATCGATCCGCTGATCCTGCTCAGCCCGCAGTTCACGCTCGGCGGCGACGCGACCAGCGCGACGCTGACGACCGTGACGACGCAGGCTTCGCAGGGGCGTTACGGCGTGACGATCCAGTTGCCGTCCGGGCAGGTCTTTCAATCCGGCAAACGTCAGATTCTTGTCATGACCGCCGTCGTGGCATCGGTCAGCGAGACGACGATGACCGGAGTGGATTTCACCGACACTCCCACGCTCCGCCGTGTGACCAACGCGCTCGGCAATGAACTGAATGCAGCCTGGTCGCAGGGCGTCCTCACGATTGCCAGAGGGTACGAGGGAGACGTGGCGCCGCGACCGAACGGCAGCAACGGCACAGTGACGATCGCCGACTGGGTGCAGACGGGCCGATTCGTCGCCGGCTTCGATACGATCAACGGGACAGACGAGTTCATCCGCGCTGATACGGCTCCGCGGGCATCGCTCGGTAACGGTTCGATCACCGTCGCCGACTGGGTTCAGACCGGACGCTATTCGGCAGGGCTCGATCCGGTCGTGCCGGCCGGAGGGCCCGGGCCCGCTCCGCCGGCCCTCGAGTCGGTCACAATCGATCAGTCGCAAACCCGCATCATCAGGGTGGTCGACGCCATCGGACAGCGCGGACAGCAGATCAAGCTGACCGTCGAGATCGACGCTCAGGGCGATGAGAATGCCTTCGGTTTCAGCATCGTCTTCGATGCCGCGCAGATCGGATATCTCGGCGCCTCGCTGGGACCGGATGCGGCGACCGGCACGATCAACGTCAACAATTCGCAGGCGGGTCAGGGGCGCATCGGCATGGCCATCGCATTTCCGACGGGGCAGTCCATCTCCCAGGGCAAACGCGCGATCGCCACAATCGACTTCGTCATCGCGGCCGGCAGCACATCGGACTTCTTTTCCATCGCCTTCGGCGATGCGCCGGTTGTCCGCGAGGTCGTCAACGCGAATGCCGACATCCTGCCGGTCACTTTCCAGGCCGGCAAGGTTTCGGTTCCGCGAGTGGTGACCAGCGTCTCGGCAGCGAGCTTTTCAGCGACTCAACTGGCGGCCGAATCGATCATCGCGGCATTCGGGACCGGGCTGGCGACGGCGACTCAGGTTGCGACGACGATTCCGTTGCCGACTGATATCGCCGGCACCACGGTTCGAGTGGTCGACAGTCTGGGAGCCGAGCGACTTGCGCCGCTCTTCTTCGTTTCGTCGAACCAGGTCAATTACCAGATGCCGCCGGGAACGGCGAACGGACAGGCCACGGTTATCGTGACGGCAAGCGACGGCACGGTCTCGACCGGAACGGTCAATATCACGAGCGTCGCGCCGGCGCTGTTTGCCGCCAACGCATCCGGCCAGGGAGTGGCGGCCGCCACGGTGCTCCGCGTCAAGTCGGACGGGACGCAGATCTTCGAGCCGGTGGCAACCTTCGATCCGAATACCAACAGCATCGTTCCGGTTCCGATCGACCTCGGACCGGAGGGCGAACAGGTCTTCCTGATCGTCTTCGGCACCGGACTGCGCGGCCGCTCGAGCCTCTCGGCGGTCGCTACTCAGATCGGAGGAGTCGATGCCGAGACGCTCTACCTCGGACCACAAGGGGACTTCGTCGGTCTCGATCAATGCAACATTCCCATTCCGCGCAGTCTTGCCACGCGCGGGAATGTCGATCTAATAATCACCGTTGACGGCACAGCGACCAACACCGTGACCGTCAATATCAAATGATGAACTGATGTGACGGGCGCCGTTCGTGCGCCCGTCAATCGATCCTTTGAAAATGAGAAAAATTACTCGAACCTTCATTATTCTCGCCATCGCATTAATTCCAGTCACTTTCCGATTGTCCGCGGGCGGTTCGGCGGATGCGGCATCCCGAAGTTCTCAGGCTTCAGGGCGCAGTGTCTCGGCCGATTACGTCCGCATGCCCATGAGCTTCGAACGGAATCTCGGGCAGGTCGATCCGTCGGTCAAATACATTTCGCGCGGCAGGGGCTACCAGGTTCTGCTGACGGAGAGCGACGTCGTGCTCAGGCTGACGGCCGGCGAGCCGAATCTGAAATCGCGGATATCTCCTGATGAAAGGCGTCTCGCGTCGACCGATCAGTCAGCGAGCGACATCCGCCTGAAGTTCGAGGGGGCGGGCAGGGCTTCGCGCATCGTCAGCCGCGAACCGCTGCCGGGACGGAGCAACTACTTCGTAGGCAACGATCCCTCGAAATGGATTGCCGACATCCCGACATTTGCGAGGGTCGAGTACCGCGGAGTCTATCCGGGAGTCGATCTGGCCTTCTACGGCACGCAGAAGGCCCTCGAGTACGATTTCATCGCCGCGCCGGGAGCCGACACCGGGGCGATCTCAGTCGCCTTCGAAGGCGTCGAGAGGGTTGATGTCGGCGAGAACGGCGATCTGCTGCTGAGGACCGGAGGCCGGACGGTTTTCCAGCGTCGCCCGGTCGTCTATCAGGAGGTCGGCGGCGAAAGACGTACGATCGAAGCCCGCTACGTCAGGAAGGGCGCCAAGTCGATCGGCTTCGAGCTCGGCGGTTATGACAGGACGCGCGCCCTGGTGATCGATCCGGTGATCGAGTATTCGACTTTTCTCGGCGGCACTGGCGACGACATCGGACAGGACATAGCGGTGGATGCCGTCGGCAACGCTTACGTCATCGGAGTCACCTCGTCGACCGATTTCGTGACCAGCCAGTCGCTGCAGAATGTGCATGGCGGAGGTCTCGACGTATTCGTGACCCGGCTCAGCGCCGACGGCTCGACGATCCAGTTTTCGACCTATCTCGGAGGCTCCGGGAACGACGTCGGCAACGGGATCGCGCTCGATGTGACCGGTGCGATCTACCTGACGGGAAACACGACATCGACCGACTTCATCACCAGCAATCC
>CALBSU010000862.1 GCA_937967285.1 uncultured Acidobacteriota bacterium | reverse complement strand
TCCTGATCACCCACAATCGCAATTTCATGAAGGGTGAGGGGCTGCAGCGCGCCAAACGCCTGCTCGGCGAGGGGCTGCTGACCAGTGAAGGCGAATTCCACCTGAGGCAGCGGCGACTGGTCCAGCCGGCGTTTCACCGCCAGAGGATCGCGGGGTATGCCGCGACGATGGTCGATTACGCCGGGCGGATGAGCGAAGCCTGGCGCGATGGCGAGGAACTGGACATCTCTCGCGAGATGATGCGCCTGACGCTGGCCATCGCCGGCAAGACGCTCTTCGATGCCGACGTCGAAACCGAAGCCGACGAGATCGGCGACGCGCTGACCGACGCGATGAAACTCTTCAACCGGCTGACGCTGCCGTTCTCTCAGTACCTCGAAAAACTTCCGCTTCCGGCCACGCGCCGGTTCATGAAGGCCCGGCAGAGGCTCGATTCGACGATCTACCGCATGATCGACGAACGGCGAAGAAACCCGCGCGACCGCGGCGATCTGCTCTCGATGCTCATGCAGGCCCGCGACGAGGAGGGCGACGGCCGCGGCATGACCGACGAGCAGTTGCGTGACGAATCGATGACGATCTTCCTGGCCGGCCACGAAACCACCGCCAACGCGCTGACCTGGACGTGGTATCTGCTCTCGATGAATCCTGACGTCGAGCGCAGGCTCCACGAAGAGATCGATGCCGTCCTCGGCGG
The DNA here is from genome assembly GCA_937967285.1 of uncultured Acidobacteriota bacterium. Lineage (GTDB taxonomy): Bacteria > Acidobacteriota > Blastocatellia > RBC074 > RBC074 > JADJXM01. The sequence continues at coordinate 1,192 of CALBSU010000862.1, read as the reverse complement.
GCGGATGCCGAGCTTCGAGGACTACCCGGCGCTGCGCTACACCGAAATGGTCTTCGCCGAAAGCATGCGGCTCTATCCTCCGGCGTGGATCATCGGCCGCCGCGCTCTGGGCGATTATCGGATCGGGGATTACATCGCGCCCGCGCAGTCGATCCTGCTCATGAGCCAGTACATCATGCATCGCAATCCGGAATATTTTCCCGACCCGCTGCGGTTCGATCCGGAGAGATGGACGCCGGCCGAGAAGGAGAAGCGGCCTCAGTTTTCATACTTTCCCTTCGGCGGAGGTCCGCGACTCTGCATCGGCGAGCAGTTCGCATGGATGGAAGGCGTTCTGGTGCTGGCCGCGCTCGCCGTTGGATGGAAGATGCGCCTGGTCCCGGGGCACCCGGTCGTGCCGGAGCCGATCGTCACGCTCCGACCTCAGTTCGGAATGCGCATGACTCTCGAAAAGCGATGAATGTCCGAATATGCAGGCATGCCTGATTTGCCACCGGAGGTCCGTTCGTGGCACTATTCGCGTTTCGCTCGCCAGTCGTATCGAAAAATTTTCCCAGGGAGTAACTGATCAGTGAATTTCGAGACGTGGTTTCAGAATCTTCATCCAACAATTCCGGTAAGGTCCGCGGCGTCGGTGCTTGCACTTGTGTCGGAAGGCGGGACTGTCCCTTTCATCGCGCGTTATCGCAAGGAGCAGACCGGCAATCTGGATGAAGTGGCGATCCAGAATGTTATCGATGCCGACGAGAAGTGGAACGAGATAATCAAGCGTCAGGCCTTCATCGTCGAGGAGATCGAGAGGCAGGGCAAGCTGACGCCCGAACTGAAGGACCAGATCCTTGCCACATTCAATCTCGATCAGCTCGAGGATCTCTATCTGCCGTACAAGCAGAAGCGCAAGACCAAGGCAACGCTGGCGAAGGAGGCCGGCCTCGAGCCGTTCGCGGACTGGATCTGGAATTGCGGCCATGGGACGGAATCCCCGCAGGATGGCCAGACGCCGGAGCTCTTCGCGCTCGCCTTCCTGAATCAGGAGAAGGGAATCAACGACGCCGCGGCGGCAATCCAGGGCGCCCAGGACATTCTGACCGAACGGCTGTCCGAGACGGCTCATCTGCGCGAAACAGTCCGTCGGATGATATTCGAGCGCGGCGCGATCACGACCGGCAAGGCCGAAAAAGCCAAACCGAAC
>CALBSU010000861.1 GCA_937967285.1 uncultured Acidobacteriota bacterium | reverse complement strand
ACCCGTGGGGCATCGCGCTCGAAGAGTTCAACGCCGGCGGCAGGCTGAAGACGCAGCCTGCGGACGCAAGCAGCACGCTGCCCGACCATACGGAGGTCAGCGGCGCCAACGATCTCAAGCGTTACCTGGCCAATGATCGGATCGACCAGCTTGCCTTCAGTTTCCTGAAGCATCTGTCAATCTACGCTTCCGGTCGGAGCCTGACATACAGCGAGCTTCATCAGTTGAAACTGGATGGGCTGAAGTTGAAGACCGACGGCTACAGGATGAAAAACATGATCCGGTACGTCGTCAACAGCCCCGTATTTCTGGAGAAATAGCAGAAGGGTTTAGACGCCAAGAGGGCCAGGAGATCTTGACGCCAAGCTGCCAAGACGGCCAGGAGGAGGAGATCGATGGAGGGATTCAACTGAGAAAAATGGAGCAATTCCACCCTTAATCCATCTTGGCTGTCTTGGCGCCTTGGCGTCAAAAAATCCTAAGATAACGTGGATGAAAAATTTGTCTGATTGGAGAAACAATGACCAACTCTTTCCGAATTGATCGCCGCGCTTTCCTGAAAGGTCTCGGCGGTGCAACGCTGGCCCTGCCTGCACTGGACGTGATGGGCGCAGATGTGACTGATCGCCTCCCGCGTCGATTCTGCGCAATCTACACCGCCAACGGAATGTCGCTGCCATTGAAGGATCATGGCATCTCAGAGTGGTACTGGTTTCCACGGACCGCGGAAAACGGCGAGCCCGTGTACAGCAAATCCACCGAGCCATTGCTGCCGTTCAGAAAGCAGATCAGCTTCATGGGCGGGCTTTATCATCCGAACGGCCCCAAGGCCGATCCGCACACCTGCTCCGATATGTGGCTGACGGGCGCGCCGCTGCAAAACCCGAAGCCCGGAACCTACAACACAGCCGGGCTTGATCAGGTGATCGCGCTGCACACGAAACAACACTGCCGTCAGCCGTCGCTGACCCTCTCGATTGACGCGGGCACGGGCTTTCTGTCGCGCACGGGCACGATCTCTTACAGCCTCGAAGGGCGCGCCATTCCGGCCGAGAACAAGCCGCGCCGCGTCTTCGAACGCCTCTTCAGCGCTGACCGCGAGTCGCTCAAAACCGAGCACGAGAAGCTCCAGCGCCGCATCAAACTGGTGGACGCCGTGGCGGAGAGCGCTCGTGCGCTCGATAAAAAACTCGGCAAAACAGACCGGGAGCGGATGGAGCAGTACCTCACCTCGCTCAATGAAGTCGAGTCACGTCTGGCCGCCTCGGAAAAATGGATCGATATTCCGCTCAAAAAACAGGACTACTCACATCTGAAGCTCGATGCCACCAACGAAGGAGACCCGTCCGAGTATTACCAGACGATGTTCGATCTGATCGCTTTGGCATTCGACGCCGACATCACCCGATCGGTCGCTTTCATGCTCAATCGCGAGGACGGCATGGGCATCAGCGACACCTTCCCGCTCAAGCTGGGATTGTCGAAGACGCACCACAATCTTTCGCACGCCACCGACAAGGAAGGGCAACTCGATTTCGCCAAATACGATCTGTTTCTCAGCCGGCAACTCGCGCACTTCTTCGCGCGAATGAACGAATACAAGGACCGCAGCGGCTCGGTGCTCGACAATACGATCGTGCTGTACGGCAGCGGCGCCAGCACGACCCACAATCCTCATAATCTGCCGACGTTGATCGCAGGCGGCGAGAACATGGGCCTGAAGCACCGCGGTTACTGGCGCAGCGGCGAGACGCGCATGTCGAATGTCT
>CALBSU010000860.1 GCA_937967285.1 uncultured Acidobacteriota bacterium | reverse complement strand
CGATATCGCGCCGCGCTCATCCCGCGGACGATAATCACGTCGGCCGGCCTCCTGAACGGCCCGTGGAGCCGCCTGTGCTCGACTATCCGCTGCGCCAGCACCTTCCCGATCCCGGGAAGCGCTTCGAGCTCTGCCGCCGTCGCGGTGTTGAGATTGATCCTGACCGTCCGCGACGGCTGCGCATTCACGCACCAGACGCAGGCCGCCAGAATCAGCCAGACCAGAATGGGCCTCTTAATGTTCATCAAGCGGATACCTTCAGTCCGATGTCAGACCATGGATCCTGATCCGGAACTCGTTGTTTGCAAGGGAGGGGCCTTCTGGAGCGCGTTTGACGAAGCGCATCGTCTCCTCGAAGATCATCGGTATGCCGCCGGATGTTGCCGGAAGGCCGTAATGCCGGTTGGTCAGAACCGCCTTCAATCGCGGATTCGGAGAGCAGGCGATCCCGTAACGCAGCGAGATGATCGGGAGCTGCGGCATGACGGAAGGATTGATGAATTCGATGGCGTCATCGAAGATGCTGATTCTCGCCGTTCGGTCGCGCGCGCTCCAGTCGCGGTGGGCGAGGGAGTTGATCAGGGCTTCGATCACCACTCCGCGATGATACCCGGCTCTTCCGGTCAGAAAACCGTCCTCGCCGGCGCTCGCTGTCAGCGTCCGCCGGTTCGGCCGTGCGTCCCACAGATCGACATACCGTTCGATGAAGTTCATCGCGCCGTCGAAGAGCCTCAGCAGGTTTCCGCTGAGCCGCGTCTTCTCAACCACCGGCGACCCGGCATCGCGTCCGCTGTACCGCGTCAGAGTCAGATCCGCCCGCGGCATCAGCTCGACCATCCTGTCGTTCATTCCGAACAGCAGCAGACCGCCCACCGTCGGGATCGTCCTTTCGCTCATTCTGACCCCGAGCCCCATGTCGCGCAGCACCGATTCCGTCGGAAATCCCCGCGTCGAGTCTCCCCAGTAACCCGGATTGACTCCGCGAATGTAGCTCCAGAAGAGCGATTCGTCGATGTCCCTCTCCCACGATGACTGAAAGACCGGCACCTGCTCGAACCTGGTCAGATGCGCCTCTTCGTAGATCGCCGAGAGCTCTTCGATCGTCGCTTCGCGTTTCGATGATCCTTCACGCAAATAGAACCGGTCGTCCATCGTCCGGTGCGGACGATTCTCGGTCCCCACCTCGAGGATGACTATCCGGCGCCCGCTGTCGAACGCGACTTTGTTGATGTATGGGAGAATCGGAGGCTGGATCTGGTTTGCGCAGATGTCGCGAAGCTGTTCCTCGATGTTCTCGAGATCGTCGACTCCCTCGATCCTGAGCTGATCGTTGACTCCGAAGACGATCGCTCCGCCGTCGGTGTTGGCCAGCGCGATGATCTCGGCCACCAGCTTCTCGACGTTGCTGAAGCGCACCTTCAGCTCGAGCCAGGTGTCTTCACCGCCGCGAAGCATGCGCACGATCTCTCCGCGGGTCGTGCGCGGCGCAGGCGTCGATGCCAGATATTCGAGATATGATCGTTCAGAGCCGGGAGACGAGCGCGAACGCTGATTCTGATGCCGTCTTCGAGCCATGGCATTGGCTGCCCCGGTCGTCTACCGGGGCTGAAAAGCGGATCGATCCGCAGGTTGATCTTAAATCACCGGCCGGCGATTGCGATCCGGCGATCGTCCTGCACCGCTCGCGATCAGGCTGTCTTGGTCTTATCCTTCGGGTCCTCGGGTTCTTCGTTGACACCGGCTTTGAAGCTGCGGATGCTCTCGCCGAGTCCCTTCGCCAGGGATGGCAGGCGGCTGCCGCCGAACAGCAGCAGTAAAATCACCAGCACGATAATCAGTTCTGTCGGGCCGAGGCCGCCAAAAAGGAATAGAAATTGATTCATGGTTGCTCCTTAACTCTAACTTCAGCGAGATAATGCATTGTATAGCCCACTCCGCTGAGGTGTCAATTCACCCAATCTTGATGTTGCAGGCTAACGGTGTTATAGTTTTCCCCGGTTCGATTAGAGAAGATATCTGTATTATTTACAAAGTTTATTCGC
>CALBSU010000859.1 GCA_937967285.1 uncultured Acidobacteriota bacterium | reverse complement strand
GCGGCCGGAACTCCGCACGGCATCGGAGCGATGGGGCAGTGGTACTTCAACTTCGGCAGCGACGCGGCACTGCGCTGGGAGGACTCGTCCACGCTCCAGTTCTACACCGAAACGCTCAAGACGCAGCCCGCCTTCCCGCCGATGATCATCGAATACCAGGCCGGTTGGTACGGCACCGGAGAAGATTCCTACGCGAAGACGGCCGATCCGACCAATACATTGCTCAGCTCGCGGCTCATGATCGGCCACGGCCTGCGCGGGCTCAACTACTTCCCGGTCCAGGATACGCTCTACCCCGCGGGTTACGAGGTGCCGTGGGCCAATCACTACTACACCTGGGAATCGGCATTGAATCCGGCTCTCGAGGAGCGACCGCGCGCCTCGGCCGTCCATCGCAACGGCAGGCTGATCGAGGGGCTCGGCGATCTGCTCGGTTCCGCGCGCAAGGCCGCCGACCTCGGGCTCGTCTACCCGATCAGCTCGTTCGATCAGGCCAGACTGACGCGCGACGATATTCTGAAGATCTCGCGCGCGCAGATGCAGATCCAGCAGTTCAGCCGGCTCAATCAGATGACGGTCGAATACCTCGATCTGGAATTTCAGCCGGTCGAGCATCTCAAACGTCACAAAGCCATTCTGCTGCCGGTCTTCGACGAAGAGGCGATGAAGAAGAGCGAGGCGCGGGGCCGCGAGGAGATCACCGCCGCCTCCGAACCCGCTGCGCGCCCGGGATCGGGTGCGGGCGGAAAGCTCGATCTTTCCGAGACTGCAGTCAAAAAGCTGGTCGAATACGTCAACGCGGGAGGCATTCTGATCTGCACGCCTGCCGCTCTGCCGATTCCCGAATTTCGCGATAATCCGCGGGTCATCGTCGTGCCTGATTTCTGGCGCGGGGTACCGCTTGAACCGGGAAAGACCGCGCGTGAAGAGGTGATCTCGGCGATTCAGGAATCGTCGGTCGAGTTCGTCAGCCGGCTGTCGCGGATGGGCATCAATCGCCGCGTCAAGGCGCGCCTCAGCGGAGGCCCGTCGGCATCTTCAGCCGGAGCGACGATCGAACCCGAACTCGAAGCGACGCAGCTCGTCTCGGGCAAGTCCGGATTCCTGAGCCTCGTCAATTTCGATCAGAAGAGGGCGTTGAGCCTCAACCTGAATGTCACCGATCCGGCCGACGATGCCAGGCGGATCGATCTGCCGTCGGTTCAACTCAGGCCCCGCGACGCCGTGCTGCTGCCGCTCCGCCTGCCGCTGTCTGATGATTTCGGCATCGAATACGCCACGGCCGAATTGATCCGGCGCGAGTACGCGAACGGAAAGATTCTATTGCGATTCTACGCGCCCGATCCGGCGGAGGCCGTTCTGTCACTTCCGCACGCTCCGCAGGGAGCGATCACCGTCGACGGTACTCCCGCGACATTCAAATACGACGACCAGTCGAAACGGCTGACCGTCCGCATCGCGCCGGGAAAAGTTGACGGCAAACCGCCTGAGTCCGATCGCCGCGAACATGATGTCGAGATCCTCTACGAAAAGAATCTGCCGCAAATCGAGATCAAACCAATTCGCCTGACGATCGGGCAGGAGAACGAGATTTCAGTCGCGGTCGCCAATCCGACGGCGCAACCGCTCAAGGGAAGCCTCGAACTTACCATCCGGCGAGGTTTGAAGAGCGAAGCGCTCTCTCAGCAGGTCGATGTCAAACCCGCGGGATCGCAGACGGCAGTCTTCAAATACGCTCTCAGCGACAAGACCGTTGAATTCGACTTCTCAACGGTCTCCGCTCAACTGGTTGTCGGCGACAGAAAGTACAATTCCTTCGAGTATGTCGCTGAGTTCCGCCCGCGCTTCGAGTGGGTGCTCTATCCGAAGGTCGCGTGGCCTGTCCGCGCGGATACGAAACAGGCGATCCTTCCTCCTCTCGTCTACCCGACGGACGACGCCGCAACCGAGGCCAAATTCAACATCCTGCTCGCCAACAACAGCAGCAGGCCGATTACGCTGACGCGCAAATCGCCGCTCGTCACGTCTTTCCCGCTGCGGCTGGGTTCGGACGAAGAGTACCTCGCGCAGTACACCTACAACTTCTCGCCCGGCACGAAATCGGTCATCAACCCTTTCAATGTGACGATCAGCGACGGAGAGAAGACCGAAATCGTCCGGGTCAACTTAATCGCCCTGCGCAAGGGCGAGGCCGTGGCCTTCACTTACGACATCGACCGCGACGGTTTCGATGATGTCGTCATGGAGAACGATTTCCTCAGGCTGATCATCTCGCCCAATGCCGGCGGCCGCGCTTTTGCGCTTATTAATAAGATAACGGGCAAAAACATCCTGACCAGCGTCGGAGGACTGCGCGACAGGTTCGACGCGCTCGATTCGTCAGATCCGACGCGGAATCCCCGGCGAAAACGAGGCCTGTACGGGACTTTCAATCGCCCGTATTCGATCGAGATCGTCCGGGGAATGGGCGATCGCGCCATCGTGAAATTGTCTTATGATGCTCCCGACACATATCCGGGACCGATGCGCATCGAGCGCGAGATCGTCCTCAGGGCCCGAGAAGAGTTCTTCACCGTCGATTATCGTGTCACTCCACTGGGTAAATTCGACGGCCAGTCCTTCGTTGCTTCAGCTTCGATCGCCGTCGGTGATCCGTCGGACAAATCCCGGCGTTTCGAAACTTCGCAGGGCGTGGTTGATTTCACCCCCGGCAAGTCGATCAAACCCGACGGGGGATACCTCTTCGCGCCGCTCGATGACAAGAGCACCTTCGCGCTGCTCTGGCGTCCGGCAGAGGTCGCCGAGGCCGCAATCGAGATGAAGGAGTTCTCCTCGACGCTCAATGTCAAATTCACGCCTTTCACCGCCGTAACTCCGTTCACTTCCCGCCTGCTCTATTATTTCGGCTCGGCCACGCCGGAGAAGCTCAAAAGCGAGATGGAAGGGATGACGGCTCGTTAAACCCGAGCATTCCTGCCGGGAGCGCCGGCGTCCCCGCCGGCTTTCGTGGCCGATCCGGCAACCGGGGAGATACGAGCGCTGCGGGAGCGTATGTCGATTCGGTCCAGCTCGATCCACTCGGAGCCGAGGTCGAAAGCAGCGATCCGTATCTGCTCAATCCCGATCCGACCTGTCCTGAAATAAAGGACGACGAGCCGCTTTACATCGAGGGAGGCGATCATTATGACCTGAGTGGCGGCTCACGTTTGAGGGGGGTCATGTGTCAAAATTGCGCTCCTTCACCTGAATGGCTTATGTATTTTTTAGGGTCAGTATAAATTTTTATTGACATTCGATGGGGGGGGGCATAAAATCGGCGTCAAATCCCGATTAGTCCGATCAGCCGGCGAATCGGGGTAGTCAGAATGTTATTTGGGGACATCGACCTTTGCTCATCGTTACATGCCAGACGATGGGGTTATTCAGATACTGGTCTTTCCAACAGCGCCAGGAGGGTAATATGCCGATCAATATGAATCCATTGTCGAACAGGTATCTCGGATTATGTC
>CALBSU010000858.1 GCA_937967285.1 uncultured Acidobacteriota bacterium | reverse complement strand
TCATTGACGATTCTGTGGCTGCGCCGGAGATTGTTCGAGAGGCAGGTTTCGAGCGAATGGTCGAAGACTATCGCCACAGTGGGAACCGAATATCCACGCGCCAGGCGGATGAGCGAAGACCTCGATTCGGCGTAGATGCTGGTGGCGTCGATGACGGTCGTCCGCGAGAGCGCGAGACGCATCCGCGTCAGAATGTGGAGCAGTCTGAATGCCTGCCGGGTGACGCTCTGGTCGGATTCGTCGTCGGAGATCATTCCGCGCATGCGGTCCGAGGAGACAATCTCCGTCGGCGCGAAATGCCGCGCTGCGAAGGTCGACTTGCCGGCTCCGGCCGGGCCGATCAGAAGCACCAGCGAAGGGTCGTCGATCGAGATGACTGTGTCAGGGGTATTGGCCGCCATGCGCGTGCGCGTGTTCGGAATCTTCTGCCGTCTCGGTCTCGCCGACCGCCGGGAGCGGTTGCGAGACGGCGCCGCCGCCGTTGAGATCGGCCAGAACCATCCGCTTTTCGGTCTCTCCCGGCGGATTGAATCCCGGGTAGCTGATCCGCTGATGGTAGACGTTGATCAGCGTATTGATCAGGCTTTCGCGGATCATGGTCAGCTCGCGCATCGTGACCGAGCTCTCGTCGAGCTGCCCGTCGGCGACGACGCTGTCGACGATCTTCTTGATGATCGCCCGGATGTTCTCAGGCGATGGATCGTCGAGCGACCGGACGGACGCCTCGGCGCCGTCGGCCAGCATCAGAATCACCGCCTCGCGGGATTGCGGTCTCGGACCGGGATAGCGGAAATCCTCCATGTTGACCGTCTCGCCGACCATCTCCGCCTGCGCCTTGGCCTTGTGGTAGAAGTAGGCGAGGATGCGCGTCCCGTGGTGCTGCGGGATGAAATCGATCAACTGCTGCGGCAGATCGGCCTCGTTCGCCATCTGGATGCCGCGCCGGACGTGTCCCGTGATGATCCGCACGCTGTCGAGAGGGCCCACCTTGTCGTGCGGATTCGGACCGCCCTTCTGATTCTCGATGTACATGTTCGGCGCAGCCAGCTTGCCGATGTCATGATACAGGCTGCCGGTCCGCGCCAGCAGCGCGTTGGCGCCGATCGCCTTGGACGCCTCCTCGGCCAGCACCGCGACCATGAATGAATGATGGTTGGTTCCGGGAGTCTGGATGGCCAGCTGCTGGAGCAGCGGATTCTCCGCGTTCGAGAGCTCCATCAGACGCATGTCGGTCAGGATGTCGAAGAACGATTCGTAGACGGGAACGGCGAAGCTCGCAGCCGCCGCGGTCAGCAGAGCTCCGGCCACCGACCAGAGGACGCCTCCGATCACCAGCTGCAGGTCGAGCGAGTGGTTGTCGATCAGCGCGGCCACCAGCCCCATCCCGATGTTGACGAGCGCGATGATCGCGCTGGCGACCGTCACCGCATTGCGGGTCCGGTAGCGCTGAACGCTGTAGATCGCGCTGATCGAGCCGGCCAGGGCGAAGGCCGAGATCGCCAGATTATGCGGCGAAAGAAACCCGACCAGGATCGCGCTCATCAGCCCGGCCACCAGCGCCACGTGAGTCCCGATCAGCAGCGCAAGGACCAGCGCGCAGGCCGCGAACGGAATGGCGAACTGAAGCTCGAAGATCGCTCCGAAGCCCATCGTCTCGGGCCGCGTGCTGAGCACCGAAGCGGCGAACATCCCCAGCCTGACGATCAGCGTCTGGATCATAAGTGCCGATGCCGCGACCCAGTATGCCGACTGCGGCGAGAGCCTCGACGCATTCCCGTTGATCGCTGTCCGGTACAGAGCCAGATACATCAGCATGACCAGCACGAACAGGCCAGCCAGCCGCTGCGGATCCCGCTGGTCGAACTGGTATCGCCGAACGGCTTCGATCAATTCCACCTTTTCGGGCGTTACCGTCTCACCCGAATGGAGAATGACCGGGTTTTCGTCGAAAACCTGCTTCCCGCTCGAACCGTGAGACTCCTGCCTGCCCTGCAGATCCGCCGGCGCCACGACATCAGTCAGCGCCACGTCGCCAGGACGATACGAGGGAATAACCGAGAGCGGATAATGCGAAACGAAGAATGTCGTCAGGGAGGCGAAAAAGACTGTACCTAGCAGTAGCCGCGGCTTCGGCGGGATGCGATCGATGAGGGAGGACATTCGCTCCTCCGCTGATCGCGGAAGCCGCCTGAGGCGAATCCAGAACGAACGTGTTGTTAATCTGGTCATGACTTTGCCGTCACATCCTGCCTTCTGTCTGATTTTGCGGCGTGAGGGCCGGGACCAGAACAGAGGCTGAATTATACCATATCAACCCGTTGTCAAAAGCCCGCGGGTGAAATTTCGGCCCGCTCCGAATCGCGTCGCCGGAGCCCGCATCCGGTTGCCAAATCGACCGTCCGCGCTTACCATCGCTGGCATGTCGACTGCGATCATCCTCTCGGACATCTACAAACTGCACGATACCGGCGACCATCCGGAATGCGTTGAACGTTATCTGACGATCATCGACCGGCTGGCGGCCGAGCAGGACCTCCGGGACAGCCTGATCCGGATCGAGCCGCGCGAGGCCACGCTCGAGGAGCTGCAGCGCTGCCACGGAGAGCGCGTCATGGGCCGCGTCGGACAAGCCGTCATGCAGGCGGCCGTCTACTCGCAGATCTCGCTCGACGCCGACACGGTTCTCTCCGCCGATTCCGATCGCGCGGCGAAAATGGCCGCCGGAGGCGCCTGTCGGGCGGTCGATGCGGTTGCGACGGGCGAGGCCGGCAGCGTCTTCGTCGCCTGCCGCCCTCCGGGACATCACGCCACATTTCACCAGTCGATGGGATTCTGCCTTTACAACAATGTCGCCGTCGCCGCGCGCCACGCACAGGCCACATACCCCGACATCATCAAACGGGTTCTGATCGTCGACTTCGACGTCCATCACGGCAACGGCACCCAGGACATCTTCTACGACGATCCGACAGTCTTCTATTACAGCCTCCACCAGTATCCGTGGTATCCCGGTACGGGAGGCGCCGATGAGCGAGGCACACGCGAAGGCGAGGGATTCAATCTCAATATTCCGGTCCGCGCCGCCACACCTGCCGACGCCTACATCAGAATGTTCGAACGCGGCCTCGACTCGATCATGAGTACCTTCTCGCCCGATCTGGTGATCGTCTCGGCCGGCTTCGACGCTCACCTGACCGACCCGCTCGGACAGCTCCTGCTGACCGATCCGGATTACCGGCGCATGACCTCGCTGCTCAAGCAGGCCGCGCGGACCACAGCCGGCGGTCGCCTCATCTCCTGCCTCGAAGGCGGCTACAATCTCGAAACCCTCGGCGATACGGTTCTCTCGCATATCTCCGCGCTCGAATGAACTCCCGTTCCGGCCTGACAACTCCCTGCCCGGTCAGACCATTGGCTTAACAGCTATTAATTGAAGAATTACGCGCCAGATGATGACAGGATTGCCTGCCGGCGGAACTGGTAGTAAACTGGACAGACTGAAGTCGGTGGGAAGTATCTAGTTATGCCTGGTCCGGTGAAATGAATTGTCGGGCCGCAGCAACAACAGGAGGGGCCGAATATGACAGCATCAGCAAAGACGAAAGTCGCAATGATTCTCGCAATCGTCGCGGTGGCGATGATCGGGGGTCAGGCCTCAGCGCAGCATCTGATCTCGTCGAAGGCGGGATTCGTCAATCGGGTGGACGGCAAGGTCTACATTCTGCGCGCCGACAGTCTGGACGGAGAGCGCGGCCGGGCATCGCTTGGCACGCAGATGCGCGACGGCGATCTGCTGATGACTGAGACGGAGAGCAAGGCCGAAGTGCTGCTCAACCCCGGCTCATACCTGAGAATGGACGGGAAGACAGAGATTCTTGCCCGCGGGACCGCTCTCGACGAAGTGAGATTCGAGCTGAAATCAGGCACGATCATCGTCGAGATCAGCGAGATCGACAAAAAGATGCCGATCGAGATCATCACCGCGAACGGCTCAGTTTATGCCCGCAAGATGGGTCTCTACAGATTCGAGGCTGTTGCGGGATCGACCCGGGTGGCTGTCCGTCAGGGAGAACTGCTCATGGGCAGTCGGGACCTCGCGCTTGCCAACAAGGGTTACAAGATCAAGAAGGGGAACATCGCCAGCCTGAGCGGCGGCGATCCGACGCTGGCCAAACTTGACCGCGACGCGATCGACGAATTCGATGTCTGGAGTTTCAATCGGGCGCAGGCGCTGGTTGCCGCCAATCATTCGGCTCTTCGGGCGTCACGCACATACGGGACGCTGGCCTATGGCTGGATCTTCGATCCGATCTTCGGCACCTACACCTTCATCCCGCGTAACGGGCTGATCTGGTCGCCCTACGGATTCGGCTTCTTCAACTCCTTCGGCAACTGCTGGACTTGTTTCGGCTGGTCGCCCTACGGCTGGGGCTACAATCCCTACGGTCGTCCGAACGGCAATAACAACGGAGGAATGGGCGGAGGCGGCACGACGGGTCTGCCACCGCGGGTGATCGCCGGCAACGACAGGGCGCCGATCCAGCGCAGCATGGAGGGCCGTCGCATCGATTCGTCGGGCCTCTTCGACTCGCGGGCCGACGGCTTCGGCGGCGCAAGCCGCGGCGTGTCGATGCCGTCAACATCCAGCGCGACCTCGGTCATTGCCGCTCCCGCGCCATCGCGAGGAGCAACGTCCGGAGGAGCTTCTGCTCCGGCATCTGGCGGCGGCGGTCGCCCCTCGATGCCTTCGAGACCGTAAAAGTTAGTAGAAAAAAGAAGTAGAAAGTAAAAAGTAGAAAGTAGAAAGATTTTGTGGAACAACCCGGCGTTCAGCACGTGTTACTTTCTACTTTCTACTTTCTACTTTCTACTTTCTACTTTCTACTTTCTACTTTTTACTTTCTACTTCTTTTTTCTGAGTTTCGTCCACCCATGAATCGACGACGATCTTTTCGTTCTCGATGATCAGAGTGAGGGGGACGATGATGAACTGGCCGTCATAGAATCTGTAGACGCAATCCTGTCTGACGCGATCGGGCGTTTTCTCTCCGCTCGGGGTCGTTGCGGCTTCGAGGACCTTCTGGTCCTTGCGTTCGCCGAGCAGACTTTCACGAAGGCTCTTGCCCTGGCTCTGCAACCGCTGCCTGCCCGCATTCGAGAGCATGACCTCCGCATCGGTCCATTTGTCGTCCTGAACGAACCGGTTGAATCTGTTGATCACTTCCGAGGTCTGCTTGACATCCTCGAGCGAGATCGGCGGCGGCGGCGGTTCGACTGCGGGGTGGTTGGCCACCCACCGGTAGACGCTCCATGTTCCGACCAGAAACACCAGGGCCACCAGCCAGAGCGTAAACGGCAGATACTTGCTGCCGCCCTTCTTCTCCTCTTCCAGTTCGACTCTCTTGTCGACATCATCAAAAATCGTCTTCATCGTCTTCCCCGTTCTCCCGGATAGTATTTCCTGCCTTCGCGGCCGGAAAATCAAAATTAGCCGACGCGGCAGGCTCTGTCAATCGGCACCGTCTGAACGATCAGGCAACCTCGACTTGCAGGACGGTATTTCAGTAGAATTGCCATTCATTTTTGAAAGCTGAAAGAGGACTATGAGCACTAAAACTGTACTGGGCATTCTCGGGCTGGGCACGGTCGGAACCGGCGTGGTGGAGCTGCTGCGCGACAATCCTCAATTCGAGATCCGTCGGATCGCGGTGCGCGACAAAAACAAGGCGCGCGAGATCGACCTCTCGGGTTTCGAGGTTACCGAAGATCCTTTCGCGCTGGCGGAAGATCCGGGGATCGAGATCATCATCGAGGTCGCGGGCGGCATCGAGCCGGCGTATGAAGTGATCAAACGGGCGCTCGAGTCGGGCAAGCACGTCGTAACGGCCAACAAGGAGCTGATCGCGAGGCACGGTCCGGAGATCTTCGATCTGGCCAATCGGAAAGGCGTGGCGGTCTTCTTCGAGGCGGCGGTGGGCGGAGGGATACCGCTCATCTCGACATTGCAGAGGGGGCTGCAGGCCAATCGCATTTCGCGCGTTGCCGGCATCGTCAACGGCACGACCAACTACATCCTGACGCGGATGGAGCAGGACCGGAAGAGTTTCGACGAAGCGCTGCGCGAGGCCCAGGCCGCCGGATTCGCGGAGGCGGATCCCTCGGACGACATCGAGGGCCGCGACGTGGTCTACAAGATCGCCATCCTCTCCTCGCTGGCTTTCCAGTCTCCGGTCGACATCTCGAAGATCTTCCGGCAGGGGATCACGGAGATCACGGATCTCGACATCTCGCTGGCGGCGGAATTCGGATACCGGATCAAGATGATCGGCCTGGCGCAGCCCGGCGAAGGCGATGCGCTGGATGTCCGCGCGCATCCGATGCTCATCCCGATCCACCATCCGCTGGCCGGCGTCGAGGGAGTCAACAACGCGATCTTCATCAGCGGCAGCGCGGTGGGCGAGATCATGCTCTCGGGCCCGGGCGCCGGCAGATATCCGACCGCCAGCGCCGTAGTCGGCGACATCATCAATATCGCATCGGCGCTCAAACTGCCCGATTTCGCACGCTATTTTCAACTGCCGATCAGTTCTCAGGTCCGCCCGGTCTATCCGATCGACGAAACGCGCAACGCATACTACATCCGGCTCGAGACGCACGACACTCCGGGCGTCATCGGCAAGCTGGGGCTGGCCTTCGGCCAGCACGGCGTCAGTCTCCACAGCGTGACGCAGAAAGGCGTCACATCGGCCGGCACCGCGACGATCGTCCTCCTGACTCATTCGGTCAGGGAGAAGCAGGTTC
>CALBSU010000857.1 GCA_937967285.1 uncultured Acidobacteriota bacterium | reverse complement strand
CCGGCTTGAGAGTATCCCTCGACAGGTTCGATGTCGGCAGCAGCATCCGGCTGCCCCTCAGCCGCTGGCCGACGCCGAACTTCTTGAGAAATTCCTCGACCAGGGCTTCGGCCGTGAACTTTTCGGGCACCAGATCGACCGCGATTCCCTCGCGAGCCAGAGTGGCCGCAGTCTTCTCGCCGACGGCGCATACCTTGTGGGCCATCAGTTCGGCTCTGCCGTGACCCTGTTCATCAAGTCGACGGAGAAAGAATTCGACGCCGTTTGCGCTGGTGAAGGCGAGCCAGTCGTAGCCGCTCAGCCGTGCGAGCGCCGCGTCGAGCCCCGAGAGATCTTCGGGCAAGGCGATCTCGATCGTCGGGCAATGGACGACCTCGGCGCCGAGCGTTTCTAGTCCGAGGGCGAGTTCGGCGCTCTGCTTCGCGGCCCGCGTGATGACGATCCGCTGACCGGAAAGATCGGCCTGATCGCCGATACGCGGCAGCAGTTCCCGCGCCCCGGCCTCGATCAGGCTCTGCGCCAGTCGATCGCCGAGTTGCTCCGCGTCGACCGGCGCGCCGGAGACGCTTTGTCTGATGACGCGCTTGCCCTCGACATCCGAAACCAGAGCCTCGATCTCTATCCCGGACTGGCCGTCTGTTCTGGCGTGAGCGGCGATCGGCACTGCGCACCCTCCGCCGAGGCAGCGCAGCACGGCCCGCTCGGCCTCGGCCGCAATCCGCGTCGGCTGGTGATTGAGGACCTCGAGGTAGCGGTTAGTCTCGTCGTCGTCGCTTCTCGATTCGATGCCGAGCGCTCCCTGTCCGACGGCGGTCAGCATCTCCCCGGGCTCGATCCTGGCCGTGATCCGATCGGCATAGCCCAGCCGGATCAGCCCGGCCGAGGCGAGGATGATCGCATCGTACTGCCCTTCGTCGAGTTTCCTCAGCCGCGTCTCGACATTGCCGCGCAGTTCGAGGATCTGCAGATCCGGCCGCCTGTGGCGGATCTGAGCCGCCCGCCTGAGGCTGCTCGTGCCGACGCGCGCGCCGGCAGGCAGATCCGCGATCGAGCGCACCTCTCCGCCGAGCAATCCCGAGACGATCAGCGCGTCCCGCACATCCTCCCGAGCCGTGATCGCAGCGATCCACAGGCCGTCGGGCAGAGTCGTCGGCAGATCCTTCAGACTGTGGACGGCCAGATCGACGCGCTTGTCGAGCAGCGCTTCCTCGATCTCCTTGGTGAAGACTCCCTTGCCGCCGATCCTCACCAGCGATGCCTCGGTCAGCTTGTCGCCGGTCGTTTTGATGATCTCGATCGAAACTTTGAGTCCCGGGTGAGACTCCTCGAGTTTCGCTTTTATCCAGTTGGACTGCCAGAGGGCCAGCATGCTTCCGCGGGACCCGATAATCAAATTGGGCATATGTAGTTCTCGATATCCGCTTTCATTTATATGATGTCTATATTGAAAGCCGAAAACCCGTGAAATTCAAGACGGATTTGGTTATAGTGATCGGTCATCAATCCAACTTTGTGAGGAAAGGGCTTTTCCATTCACCCACATGTCTGATTACGTCAGCCAGGTCACTGAACACATTAGGCGCGAAACCGGGAAGGTCATAGTCGGTCAGGAAGCCGTGATAGACCAGATCCTGATCTGTCTGTTCGCCGAGGGGCATGCCCTGCTCGAGGGGGTGCCCGGAACGGCCAAGACTCTGATGGTCAAGACGATCGCGACGATCATCGGCGCAGGATTCAACCGGATTCAGTTCACCCCGGACATGATGCCGTCTGATATCACCGGCACCAGCGTCTTCAATATGAACACATCACAGTTCTCGCTGCGCCAGGGACCGGTCTTCACCGACATCCTGCTGGCTGACGAGATCAATCGAACGCCGCCCAAGACGCAGGCCGCACTGCTCGAGGCGATGGAGGAGCGGCAGGTCACGATCGACGGAGAGAGCCACGCCCTCTCTCCGCTCTTCATGGTGCTGGCGACCGAAAACCCCATCGAATACGAAGGCACATACCCGCTGCCGGAGGCCCAGCTCGACCGCTTTCTTTTCAAGGTTCTGATCGATTACCCGACAGCGGAGCAGGAGCTGCGGATAGTCTCGAACTGGCAGGCCGGCTTCAGATCGCGCCGGCTGGAAGAAGTAAACCTGCTGCGGATCAACGATCCGGGAGTGATCAGCCGATGCCGGAAGGAAGTCGGAGAGGTCAATGTCGAGCCCGGGGTTCAGAACTTTCTTGTCAACCTGGTCCGTCGGACTCGCGAACATCCGAGTCTGCTGTGGGGCGCCAGTCCGCGCGCGTCTGTGGCCATGCTGCTGGCCGGCAAGGCTCTCGCATGCATGCGCGGGCGCGATTTCGTCACCCCCGATGATGTCCGGGATGTCGCCCATCCCGCGCTCAGGCATCGCATTCTGCTCAGATCTGAGGCCGAGATCGAGGGAGTCACGCCCGATTCGATACTCGACGAGATCGTCGCGTCGGTCGAGGTGCCGCGTTAGACAGAAAACCGGTCCGGTGAGATTTCGCCATGCTTTTCACCCGTCGATTCTTCATCCTCTTCGCGCTCGGCTTCCTGCCGCTGATCCTCTTCTGGCAGACCTTCTATCTCAACCCGCTGCTCAAATGGGTTGTTCCGGCCTGGGATCTCTGCCTGATCCTCGCCGCGTTCGTCGATTACAGGCTGATGGAGAAGCCCGATGCGATCGAGGGACGCCGGTTTATGCCGCGCAGATTTATGATCGGAGAGGAGAACGAAGTCAGGATCTTTCTCACCTTCAGGACCTCGCGGAGGATCAAGCCGGTCATCAAGGACGAGTATCCGCCGGAAGTGGAACTGCGCGGCGAGCGCCTGCTCAAGCCTGAAACGATCAGAAAGACCGGTCGTGAGCACAGTTTCACCTGCGGATACAGACTCTACGCATCTTCCCGGGGAGGATACCGTTTCGGGGATCTGATCGTCCGCTGGCCGTCGCGTCTGGGGCTGGCGATCAGACAGATCAGGATCCCGGCCGCTGAACTGGTCAAGGTCTATCCCAATATCAGGCAGGCCCGCGCATTCGAACTCTCAGCCCGGCGAAATCGACAGATGCAGCTCGGCGCCAGGCGATCGCGCCTGCGCGGGCAGGGAAGAGACTTCGAGAGCCTCCGCGATTACGTCCGCGGAGACGAGATGCGCCATATCTCCTGGACGGCGACGGCCCGTCGCGGCCGGCTGATCACCCGGCAGTACCAGGTCGAAAAGAACCAGAGCATCGTCGTCATGATCGATGCCGGGCGCCTGATGACCTCGCGGATCGAAACGCTGACGAAGCTCGACCACGCGATCAATGCCGCTCTGGCCATCGGCTATGTCGCGGTCAGCGGCGGCGACAACGTCGGCCTGCTCGTCTTCAATCGCCAGGTCGCGTCATATCTGCCGCCGAAACGCGGCCACGCCCAATTGCTGGCGATGACCGAAGCGCTCTACGATATCCGGCCCCAGATGATCGAACCGTCCTATGCCCGGGCTTTTCATTTCCTGTCGCGCAACTGCAAGAGGCGTTCGCTCGTAGTCATCCTGACCGATCTGATCGACCGCGACGCATCGTCGGAACTGCTCGCCTTCACCTCGACTCTCCTGCCCCGCCATCTTCCGCTGATAGTCACCATCGGCGACAACGACCTGAGGGCGCTCGTCTCGCAGATTCCCGAGAAGATCGACGACGTCTACCGCCAGAGCGTCGCCGAGGAGTTGCTCCGGCAGCGCGAGGAAGCGCTCGGCCGGATCACCGAACTCGGCGGCCTGGCGCTCGACGTACCAGCCGGCCAGCTCTCTTTTCAGCTCGTGAATAAGTATCTGGAGGTTAAGGAACGAGGGCTTTTATGAACAGTAAAAAGTATAAAGTACAAAGTATAAAGTGTTTTTAAATGTTCCTAAATCGGAACAGGAAAGATTGGGACACCGGCTCCAACGGAGCCGAAGATAACAGCCAGGGGTTACGCTCGGCCTGCGGCCTCGCTTCACCCCTGGCTTTATTCTTATCTCTCCTTCGGGGCTTACAGATCGCGTTTCCCAATGTTGGTTGTTCTGATTTAGCTTCCCAATCGGTAAGGACCACCCCTTTTTACTTTATACTTTTGTAACTGCTCAGCCCGCGGAGCGGGCGTCAGAAAATAGCCCCGGGTGAAGCGAGG
>CALBSU010000856.1 GCA_937967285.1 uncultured Acidobacteriota bacterium | reverse complement strand
TCAGCCGGATCGAGAAAAGCGATTTCTTGATCCGGGGAAAGAAATGGGGGATCGCCCGTTGAAATTTCCACGCTCCGGCCGGCTCAGTATGCGGATTCGCCGGGCGGCCAGTTGCCGCCTTTTCTCTTTTCGAAGATCGAAACGCCGAGCATTCCGCCGAGGACCGTGAACCCGAGGACGATCAGGGCGCCGAAGAAGACTCCGCCGACCGAGAGCGTGATCTTGAGCGCCGAACTCTGGGCGACCTTCATGTAGAAAGCCTGAATGTCCGGCGGGATGCGGGTGTCGGTCGAGAGCGTCTGGATGACTGAATCCATCTGAAAGAGCGTGATCGGGGCCTGAATGATGAAGAAGATGGCCGCTCCGATGATTCCAGCCAGCAGGCCGATCCAGGCGCCGTCCTTGCTGGCCAGCGGCGATCCCGAACGATCGATGAGCAGTTTGGATGCGACGGCTCCTCCGACCAGCGCCCAGAGGCAGCAGGCCAGATTGACGAAGGGCAGTGCGGACAATACCCCGACGATCAGGCCTCCGATGATGGCCGGTTTCTTGTAATCGACATCGTTCATTCAGCTTCTCCTTCAGGAAAATGACGGTATCTTCGCTCCGCGCGCTGACCGCTGCTCAGAATCTCTGTCAGCCCCGGCAGGATATACCAGGCCGCTGTCAGACCCGGAATGCCGCCGGTCAATGCGCGGGAGAGGTGCGAGTTTGTGAACAGGCCGAACAGGTCGCCGGCGTAATCGACCGCCATCGGCAGGGCGGCCGCGATCAGCCACTTCCGCGCCGGCGGTGAAGTGTTTCCGGGACCGAAAATCAGCGGAGCAGCAATCAGCCCGGCCAGAAAGCCGGCATAGATCCCGGTGCATCTGGCGCAGACTCCCAGCGGAAAACCTAGATAATGGTACGAGCGATCGGGTCTCTGATGGCAGACCGCAGAGAATCCCTCGTAGAGCGCCGAGGCCACCAGATGATGCCCCCCGGCCATCAGCCGGGGCGCTCCGAAAATGCCGAGCAGCCATACGGCCGCGAGAATGATCAGCGCCGCCCAGGCGGTCAGCGGATGAAATGTCCTCGTTGAAATTGCCGTAACTGACTTCACCTGTCGAACCTGACGAACGAATCGGGACCGCCCTCGACGTGCACCGTATCGACGAACCTGACGTGCATCGTCTCGGTGGTCATGACCAGCGAATGGGTCCTCTTCCCGCTGCCGAAGAACCTGACTCCGCGCAGGATCGTGCCGTCGGTCACGCCGCAGGCCGCGAACATGATCTTTTTGCCGGGCGCCAGTTCGTTGGTGTCATAGACGCGCGAAGGGTCCTTGATCCCCATGGCCTGCATTCGATCGTAGATGTTGTCGGCGATCTTGGCGCGATCCTCGGGGATCTCCATCTGATCCTTCATCATGAAACGCGCCTGGATCTCGCCGTTGAGGCACTTCATGGCGGCGGCCGTGATGACTCCCTCGGGTCCTCCGCCGATGCCCATCAGAGCATGGACTCCGGAACCCGCCACCGCGGCCGAGATGCCCGCCGACAGATCGCCGTCGCTGATCAGCCTGATCCGGGCGCCGGTTTCGCGGATATCCTGGATCAGTCGCGCATGGCGCGGGCGTTCCAGCACCACGATCGTCAGGTCGTTGACCTGCCGGTTGAGCCGCCGTGCGATGGCGTTCAGATTGTCCCTGACCGGCGCGTCGAGATCGACCGCTCCCTTGACCGACGGCCCGACGACGATCTTGTTCATGTAGATGTCCGGCGCGTGGAGCAGCCCGCCCTTCTCCGCCGCCGCGAGCACCGCAATGGCATTGGCCGATCCGGTGGCGCAGAGATTGGTCCCCTCGAGCGGATCGACCGCAATGTCGACTGCCGGGTAATCTCGCGTATCTTGCTTATCATCCTGATGCGCGCCGCGACCGACGCGCTCGCCGATGTAGAGCATCGGCGCCTCATCGCGTTCGCCCTCGCCGATCACGATGGTCCCGGTCATCGGGATGGTGTCCATCACCTCCCGCATCTTCTCGACCGCCACCTCGTCGGAATATTCCCGATCCCCCTGCCCCATCGTGCGGGCCGCCTCGATCGCGGCCGCCTCGACAACCCGCAGAAAATCGAAGAGCAGATCGTGCTCGAGCGGTCTGCCCTTACCGGGATCATTGGTCATGCATGGACTCCCTTCTCTCACTTTTCCGCCTGACGGCTCACTCCGGAAGATCGTCGAAACCGGTCGCTTCCGTCAGATGCGGATCGTAACAGGCCCGGCAGCGGGCCTCGTAACTCTCGGATGCGCCGACAACGACGCGCTCCCGGCTCTCGATCAGACGCTGGGTATAGGCGGCCGGATGACCGCAGCGGACGCAGATCGCACGGGTTTTGGTCACATCCTCGGCGATCGCCAGCAGCAGCGGCATCGGATCGAACGGCCGGCCCAGATAGTCCATATCGAGCCCGGCGATGATCACGCGCTTGCCCTGATCGGCCAGATTGTTGGCCACCCGCACCAGATCGTGATCGAAGAACTGCCCCTCGTCGATCCCCACGACATCGGTGTCCATGTGGACCGCCGCCAGAATCTCTCCGGCGGACTGGACGTTCTGCGATTCGATCTTCATCTCGGAATGAGAGACGATATGCTCCCGCGCATATCGTTCGTCAATCGCCGGTTTGAAGATCTGCACTTTGCGGCGCGCGATCTGCGCGCGCCTCAACCGGCGGATCAGTTCCTCGCTCTTGCCGCTGAACATCGATCCCGCAATGATCTCGATCCAGCCGGCCTCGGATGAATGTCTCTCCAATATCCCTGAATTCCTTTCTGAACTTTCGGCTCACCTTCTACACCATAATGCCATGCCTGCGCAAGATACGGTTCCGCCGCCTCTGTGACGCGCTCCGATTTGCAATTTTTACTCCGGGATAGAACAATCAGACCTTCGACCAGGTTCATCGTACACCGGATATCGCGAGATGCAAGTATCGTATTCATCAATGCTCCAGAGAGGCCATCAGGGCAGTCTGTCCGATCTGATCCCCGCGGTCTCGGAGGCCTTTCGATTCATAGATTCCTCGACCGAGGAGTTCCTGGCGGAACTTGTCCGGATCTGCGAGATCCCGGCGCCGCCATTTTTGGAGTCCGAACGCGCCAACTACATCGCCTCGCGCTTCAGCCGGCTCGGACTGGCCGACGTCCATCTCGACGCGATCGGCAACGTCATCGGTTTCTATCCGGGCGAGAACCCGGAGCCGCTGCTCGTCCTTTCGGCCCATCTCGACACGGTCTTTCCCGAAGGCACCGACGTCAGGGTTCGCCGCGTCGGATCGCGGCTCTGCGCTCCCGGAATCGCCGACGACTCGGCCGGGCTGGCCGCGCTGGTCGGCCTCATCCAGGCAATGAACGCCGGGCAGATCAGACCGCGCGGCACGATCGCCTTCGTCGCGACGGTCGGAGAGGAGGGCGAGGGGGACCTGCGCGGCGTCCGCCATCTCTTCACCGCTGGTCCGCTGGCCGGCAGGATCCGATATTTCATCTCGTTCGACGGCCCCGGTCTCGACTGGATCACTCATCAGGCCCTCGGCTCGAAACGCTATCGCATCACGATGAACGGCCCCGGAGGCCACAGCTGGGGAGATTTCGGGATCGTCAATCCGGTCCATGCCATGGGCCGGGTCGTCGCCCGGCTGGCCGTCTACCCCGCCCCGCTCGATCCCCGCACCTCCTACAACATCGGCCGTATCGAGGGCGGCGAATCGGTCAACGTCATCCCGCAGCACGCCGTCATGGACGTCGATCTGCGCTCGACATCGAACACGGAACTGAACAGACTCGAGGAATTCCTGATCGGTTCGGTCCATCAGGCGCTGGCCGACGAGAACTCGATCCGCGCAGCCTCCGGCCGCAGGCTCGAATCCAACGTCGCGCTGATCGGCGATCGCCCGTCCGGCGAAACACCGCGCGAAGCGGCGATCGTCACCACCACCGTCGAGGCCTCCCGCGCCCTCGGCATCAATCCCGTCCTCAATCGAGCCTCGACCGATTCCAACATCCCGATCAGCCTCGGCATCCAGGCCGTCACCATCGGCGTCGGCGGATCTTCCGAAAATACTCATCGCCTCTCTGAATGGTTCGATCCGGCGGGACTGGAAACGGGCTATAAACGCGCCCTGCTCGCTGCTCTCGGAATGATCGGAGTAGAAAGTAGAAAGTAGAAAGTAGAAAGTAGAAAGTAGAAAGTAGAAAGTA
>CALBSU010000855.1 GCA_937967285.1 uncultured Acidobacteriota bacterium | reverse complement strand
TGGACGGCTTGGTTTTGGGATCGATAATCACCCGGTTGAGCGCCTTCTCGGCGATCTCGAAATAAGTTTCGGTCAGCAGCGGCGACAGCTCGAGCCGCTCGTGGTTATTGAGGAATCCGTCTTTCGAGACGGCATCGGCAGGCAGGATGTCGGAAACATCGTCTTCCAGCATGAGTAACTCACGCAGCGTGTTCCGATATTGCGCGACCGTTAATCGCCGGATCAGTCCGTTCCTTGAGACCCTCCGGTTTCGCGCGATTTCGAGACCGTCATCAATCCATTTGACCATCCGCTCGCGATCGTCGTCGCCGGGCTGTGGTTTGGCGCTCTTCGGCGGCATCGTTCTGGTGTCGATCCGCCTGCGGACGGCTTCCCAGATTGGAATATGACGGTCATCGAACCTTGCGTCGAGCTGATCAAACCGGGCTCCGCCCATCCCGCTGTCGCCCTCATGGCAACGCATGCAGTTTTGCTTCAGAAACGGCAGGGCGAACTTTTCGAATGTAGCGGCGAGCTCATCGTCCGAACCTGCGGAAGACTGAGCCTCGGAAGACCGGGACAACGGATATACGGCGACAATTGCGGCGCAGAACAGCAACAGCGCCCAAACCCTGTTTCGTCTCTGAATGTTTGTGCTCATAATATTCGATTCTACGAGAAAGCGATAAATACTTTAAAGGAGAGGCGTATGTTTGTGAAGGCGGGAGCACGCCAGCATGGAGGACGAAATCCTGCTTGACATCCCGACCTCAAATTATTCATGTTTCGATGTATGAGAACATCGCTGAGACTTGATGAAGATGTTGCCGCCGCGATCGAGAAATTACGCAAAGACCGGAAGATGAGCCTGGAAGAGATCATCAACGAGGCGTTGCGGCTCGGCCTCAGGCAGATGGAGTCAAAATCGGTCAAACGAAAAGTCTTCCGGACACGTGCGGTCTCACTGGGTCGATGCAGGATCGGCAGCATCGACAATGTAGATGAAGCGCTGGTGGTAGCCGATAGAGAAACTTTCAAATGATTCACTCTGTTCCCAGATACTACTTACTCGCCACAGCCATCGAGCACGTTCAGCAGCTCTGGTACACTGTCATGTCAGGAGTATAAAAGATGAACAGTAAATCCGGAGTTCTGCTCACGACAGACCTGAGAGTCGACCATTCTATACCCTATTTTTTATGGGATGAGCCAATGACTGTCATTGAATTTCGACAGCGTTTGCGGAATGCCTCTCCCGCTGAGCAAGACCGATTGACGGCGAAACTACTGCGTGAAGCGCGAGATACAGATGTTTGGGTCTTCATTTCTCCAGCTGAACTCTGGCGACGTTGGCCGGCTTTAGCTCCGCATCTGGGCAGGCGCCGCGCATTCTGGGAATTTCTGCTGGGACAATGGCAAAAGGGAGGGCGGTTTGGCAAATAGCCGGCTCAATAAACTGCAACTTGATTTCCTGCAGGCTTTTTTTCGCCGCGAAGATCGATTCTTTCTCACGGGTGGCGCGGCGCTCGTCGGGTTTTATCTTGGACACAGGGAGACCCACGATCTGGATCTGTTCACCCTCGAAGACGCTGTCTCGGACGGAGTGGCGGCAGTCAATGAAGCGGCACTGGAATTAGGCGCATCGGTTGAGTTCATACAAACTTCTCCTGCTTTGCGGCGTATCTTGATTAAGCGTGACGCCGAAGCGATAGTCATTGATCTGGTGCGTGAATACGTTCCACAAATGGTAGATGACAAACGGCTGATCAATGGCGTTCGTGTCGATCCGCCGGAAGAGATTCTGGCAAACAAACTATGTACCCTCCTCTCCCGCTCGGAAATACGCGATCTGGTGGACGTGCGCGCTTTGGAGTTGGCCGGCTATCGGATGGAGGATGCGCTGCCGGCGGCGGCGGCCAAGGATGGAGGCCTTACTCCCGCGCAACTAGGCTGGGTTTTAAGCCAGATCAAACTGGGTGAGGACCTGATTCCACCAGGTGGAGTTTCGCGCGAAGAGCTTCGGATTTACCTGGATGAATTGATCAATCGGCTGACAAACCTGGCCTATCCTCAGTCTGCCGAATGATCCGCCGTGCGAGACGTGGAATCCGACTTTCGAACTGTCCTACTGGGCCTTCGGTCAGAAGACGGCGCAAAAATGACGTGAACGGCTGGGACTCGGACGGATCGCGAAATGGGATGATCTTCTGTACGGCCATAACCCGCAGCGGCAGAACCTGCCGTGTTATCTGCCGGGGAATGGAGGACTCCTCTATGCAGTGGCGATGATGGCCGCGGGCTGGGACGCCGCTCCGGCAAAACACGCTCCGGGATTTCCCTCGGACGGATCATGGACCGTGGCATGGGAGAATCTGAACCCGGCCTGCTGATATCGTGAAATTTACAGTCGAATTATTAAAATTCTTGACTACCCCCCCCTGATTCTGCTAATTTCCCCGGCAAGCCCCAAAGATAAAGAAATAACAAATAGCAGCCTGACTCAGCTCTTTCATCAATAACACATTCG
>CALBSU010000854.1 GCA_937967285.1 uncultured Acidobacteriota bacterium | reverse complement strand
GTCGCGAAGGGCGCCTCCGATGTGATCGGCGCGATGGCGACCAGCGCCGCCAGGTCGATCGGAACCTCGCTCGGTCGGCAGATCGTCCGCGGACTGCTCGGTTCGATCTTCGGCGGATCGACGACGACGACCCGCCGAAGACGGCGCTGATCATCCGACACGGTCTCAGGCGTTCAACTTCCACGGAGCCCGGTAAGGTCGCGTGACCATCTTCTGGGCTTCGTGATCGCCGATCACCTTCTCGTTCTCGACATCCCAGCTGATCTTCCGGCCGGCACGGAACGCGATATTGGCCAGATGGCAGGCGATCATCGAGTTGTGGCCGATCTCGACATCCGAGCGCGGCCGCTTGCGCGAATCCATGCAGTCCAGAAAATCCTTGACGTGGGCGAGGTGCGAGTCCGTGCCTCCCGTGCCTCTTCTCGGCACGCCGGCCATGCGATACGATTTCCGCCTCTTTTTGACGTCGGTCTCGGGATAGACCTCCCATCCGCCGCGATCGACCACCAGCACGCCGTTGTTGCCGTGGAAGGCGACGCCGTGGTCGCGATCGTAGGGGCCGCGGCCGATGGCCGTCGCGTGTTCCCAGATCATGCTGAAGCCGGGGAACTCCCACAGAGCCTGCTGCGTGTCGGGCGTCTCCTCGGCGTCGTCGGGAAATCCGAACTTGCCTCCGACTGAAGTCGCCGTGAGCGGAGCCTTGACGTCCATCCCCCAGTTGGCGATGTCGATCATGTGCGCGCCCCAGTCGGTCATCAGACCGCCCGAATAGTCCCAGTACCAGCGGAAGTTGAAGTGGAACCGGTTTTCGTTGAACGGCCGCTTCGGCGCGGGACCGAGCCACATGTCGTAATCGACCGCTGAGGGAGGCTCAGCGTCGGGGACGACCGGAATGTTGCCCATCCAGTCCTGGTAGGCCCACGTCTTGACCAGCCTGATCTTGCCGAGTTCTCCGCTTTTGACGTAATCGACGGCTTCGGCATAATGTGGAGCGCTGCGCTGCTGGGTGCCCATCTGGACCACGCGATTGTGCTTGCGCGCGACATCGACCATGACGCGCCCCTCGCCGATCGAGAGCGAGAGCGGTTTTTCGACGTAGACGTCCTTGCCCGCCTGGCAGGCCATAATCGTCGGCAGAGCGTGCCAGTGGTCCGGCGTGCCGACGATGACCGCGTCGATGTCGTTGCGATCGAGCACGCGACGGAAATCGCGCGTCCTGATCGCGGGTTTCTGGTTGAAGTTCTTTTCGACGCTTTCAGCGGTGGCGGCGACCTGCCTGTCATCGACATCGCAGAGCGCGACGCATTCCGCGCCGAGGCGGAGCATGTCGCGCAGATCGCCGTTGCCCATGCCGCCGCAACCGATCAGTCCGACGCGGATGCGACGATTGGCTCCCGCGACGCGATCCTGCGACGCGGCGGTCACGGTCGAGATGCCGGCAACGATCCCGGCGGCCCCGGCGCTCTTCAGAAAATTCCGGCGGTTTCGACTGGTCATAAATACACCTCCTGCTATGTTGAAGATTTCTGCTCCGCGGAATAAAAACCTGGTTGACCGCGTTTTACTTCATTGAGAGGTTAAATGGCAAGAAAGGCCGGAAGGAGGTCTGTTTGAAGCATGACGTCAGATTGAAGGCGGCTCTGCTGCTGGCGCCGCTGGCGGCGGTCATCGGCGGACTGTTCGCCGGCGGACTGGTCATCGCCGCCGCGCAGAGCCTCGGCTACTACTCGCCGATCGGAGAGCACGGCTTTACGCTCAGGCACTATTTTTCACTCCTCGGCGACGCGGAGTTTCTGGCCGGGTTGCGACAGACATTGTGGGTGACAGTCACGGCGACGGCTGTCTCAGCAGTTTGCGGAACGGCGCTGGCGCTGGCGCTGCGTCGAACGGCAACGGGCGCGATCCGGACGCTGCTCCAGGTGCCGCTGGCGCTGCCTCACCTGGCCATGGCCGTGGTGCTGATCAACCTGATCGCCCCGAGCGGGCTGTTCGCGCGGATCCTGTTTCACCTCGGCTTGATCGCGGCGCCGGCGGAGTTTCCCGCCCTGATCAACGATCGCTTCTCGATCGGCATCATCGTCACATACGTGCTCAAGGAGGTTCCCTTCATCGCAATCATGGCGATGACTCTGCTGGCGAGGATCGGGGACGAGTACGACGACCTGGCGCGCACGCTCGGCGCGTCGGGGCTGCAGAAACTGCGGCATGTGACGCTGCCGCTGATTTCACCGGCGGTGATCTCGTCGTCGGTGATAGTGTTCTCTTTCATCTTCGGGGCCTTCGAGGTGCCGTACATTCTGGGTCGCCCGTATCCGGCGATGCTCTCGGTCATCGCGCAGCGGCGCTATCTTGATCTCGACCTGACGCAGAGACCCGAGGCAATCGCGGTCGCGATGGTCATCGCGGCGATCACGACTCTGCTGGCGTGGCTCAATCTTCGTCTGACCAGCAGGCTGACGGGGATCGAACGAATATCCTTGTTTTAACAGGCATGAAATCCGATATCAGATCCAGAACGGCAGGAACAACCGGGGCAGCCGCAGTCATCGCGCTGGCGACGATTCCCGTCTTGCTGCTCGTCGTCTGGTCGTTTTCGAGGGGCTGGTTCTGGCCGGCGCTGCTGCCGGCGGAGTGGTCTCTGCGGGCGTGGCGTTATGTCGCCGATCCCGGCGCCGAGGTGGCGCCGTCGCTGCTGGCCAGCTTCGGTCTGGCGTCAGCGGTAACGATCGCTTCGCTGCTCATCGCACTGCCGGCCGCACGGGCGCTGGCCTGGCACGATTTCAGGGGGAAGCGCGCCGTCTTCTTCGGACTGCTGCTGCCGGTGCTGGCTCCGCCGCTGGCATCGGCCATGGGAGTTCACGCGCTCTTTCTCGAAGCGGGCATCGCGGACACATGGGTCGGCGTTATGCTCGTCCATCTGATCCCGGCGGCTCCGTACACGACGATGGTCCTGACCGGCAGCTTCTCCCGTTTCGATCCGGAGTACGAAGCGCAGGCCCGGACGCTCGGCGCGGGTCCCTTCGCGATCTGGCGACGCGTCACGCTGCCGGCGATCGCGCCGGGACTTGCGGTCGCGGCGGTCTTCGCTTTCCTCATTTCGTGGAGCCAGTACCTGCTGACTCTGCTGGTCGGCGGTTCAGGCGTCAGAACGCTGCCGCTGATCCTGGTCTCGTTCCAGCGCAGCGGCGACGAGGCCGTGACCGCAGCGCTCTCGCTGGTCTTCATCGCACCGGCGATCGTCGTTTTCATCCTGGCGGCCCGTTTTATGAAGAACAGTTTGATCCACGAAGATACGCGAAGAGATCACGAAGAGTAGATGCCTGCTTCGATGCAATCCCCTTTCATCATTCTTCGTGATACCTTCGTGTTCCTTCGCGGATAAAAAATATACGTTGAAAATGCCATCAAAATTCACAAGCATCATCCTCTGTGCGCTGCTGGCGGTTTCCTGCGGCGGCAGGACGGCCGCTCCCACGCTTTCTCCTGAACGCTTCGCTTCGATGCCGTGGGAAGAGGTCGTCAGGCTCGCCCGCGGGACGACTGTCAATTTCGGCATGTGGTCGGGCGATGAGGCTCGCAACCGGTATTTTCAGTCGCGGGTGACCGCCGAACTGCGCAGCAAATTCGGAATCGAGCTGAGAATCGTTCCGGCCGGCGACATCGCCGAGATCGTCAACAAACTGCTCAACGAGAAGATGGCCGGCAGATCAGCCGGGGGCGGAGTCGACATGATCTGGGTCAACGGCGAGAACTTCAGGACTGCAAAGCAGGGTTCGATTCTGTGGGGACCATTCTCCGAACGGTTGCCGAACATCCGGCTCTATTCGGCGGCCTCGCGACAGCGCGACTTCGGGACGCCGATCGAGGGGTACGAAGCGCCATGGCAGCGCGCGCAGTTCGTGCTGGCTTACGACACCGCGCGCGTTCCTAAACCGCCGCAATCGATCGAAGCTCTCGAGCGATGGATCGAGTCACATCCCGGACGCTTCACCTACATCGCGCCGCCTGATTTCACGGGTTCGGTCTTCATCAGACATCTGCTGCTGCACTTCGGCGGCGGCGCGGAGAAGTTCAGCGAGGGCTTTGATGAAGAGCTCTACCAGCGCGCAATGGCGAAGACGGTCGAGTTCCTGAACCGGATCAAACCGTTCCTCTGGCGACGGGGCGAGACGTACCCGGCAACTCCGCGCGAAGCCGACCGGCTCTTCGTCAACAACGAGATCGACTTCACGATGAGCTACGGTCCGAGCTTCGCGTCCGAACGGATCGCGCGCGGCGAATACCCGCCGAGCGTCAGGACGTTCGTCTTCGAGGACGGGACGATCGGCAACTACAGTTTTCTGGCGATTCCGTTCAACGCTTCAAACGTGCCGGGAGCGCTGGTCGCGATCAATCATCTGATGTCGCACGAAGCGGCGCTCGATCAGGCGCGGGCTCTCGGGTCGCTCTACCCTCACGAGATGGACGCGCTCGACACGGCCGGGCGTGCCGCCGTCGATTCGCTGCCGCGCGGCCCTGCGACGCTGACGGCTGAGGAACTGGCGCGGCGTCAACTGCCGGAACCGGACTCGCGCTATCTCGACCGGCTCGAGAAAGACTGGATGAAGAAGGTGCTCCAGAAACAATGACCTCGCTCGAACTGCGCGACATCTCGGCGGCCTACGGCCGGAACCGAATCCTCGACGGAGTATCGCTGGAGATCGCATCCGGCGAGTTCGTCTCGCTGCTTGGCCCGTCGGGCTGCGGCAAGACGACGCTGCTGAGAATCATCGCCGGCCTCAAAGATCCGGCCCGCGGCGACCTGCTCTTCGACGGCCGTTCGATCGTCGACCTGCCCGCGGAGAAGCGGCGCATAGCCATGGTCTTCCAGAAACCTCTGCTCTTTCCCTATCTGAATGTCGCTGAGAATGTCGCTTTCGGACTGAAGATGAA
>CALBSU010000853.1 GCA_937967285.1 uncultured Acidobacteriota bacterium | reverse complement strand
AACTCCCGTTTAATGACTTCATTTCTCGCCAGGCCGCGGGTGGTAACCGTAACCTGGTTGATTGAACTGTTGTTCGGGCAACTGATATTGAATGTGACGCCCTGAAGCGTCAGTGTCTTCTTGAATGGTTTGACCTGCGCTCCGGCAGGGATGGCTAAAACGAAAACGATCGCAATGGCCGAGATAAGAATTCCGCGTTGCATAACAACCTCCATGCTATCAATCAGAACTCAAAAATGAACGTCCGGCATATAAAAAGATGACGCGTTTTGGCAGGTCATTCCTTTGGGTTGAGACCGTACTGATTGCGTCCGGGCGTGCTGTCCATCAGAAAGAAGATGATCAGAACGATGGCCCCGATCAGGGGAATCAGTCCGATCAGCACCCATAATCCGCTCCGGTTTGTGTCGTGCAGTCTGCGGACGGCGACGGCAATGCCCGGAATCAGAACCAGCAGCGCATAGATCCCGCTCAGTATGCCGATCTGCCCGTCCTGTATCACTGTGCCAAGCATGCCGTCGATGAAGCTCAGAACGCCGGCGACGATGATATTGATCAGAAAGAAGAACCAGTACTCTTTCCTTCTGGCGCGGCCGCTGAAGTCCGCGTATTTACTCAAAGCCTGGAGATACCAGTTCATCCTCTTTCTCCTTTTCAATCGAACACCCGGAAGCGATTGAGGTTCCGATCCATTCCAACGGCAGCGTCGAGTCTCCAGTCTTCCTAAACGCTGTTGCTGTACCGGGATCGAAACCTCAATCGCTTCCGGCCGTCCGATCGATTGATCGCCATATTGGCAATGATCGTACGGGAACCTGCGACACAGCTGCCGTTTGGAATTGGTTCCCGCTTAAATGCATTTGCCCAAAGGGCTGACCGAGATGCCTCGGGCGTTTCAGCGGAAATCATTCTTACTGTGTCTGGACAAAAGGCGTCAGATTTGTGATAACCGCACAAACGATGTCACAAGGACTCCTTCGGGTCATCAGGAAAACTACGGAAAATCCGTTGAGTATGAATACAGTGGAACCTGAGTTTTTATATTTTTAAACGCAGAGGCGCAGAGGGGGCGGAGATTGATATCTGTGATATTTAAAATCCGGAACATCTCCAGGTGGTCAGATAACAGATGATACCAGGCTTAAAAATCCCTGCGCCTCTGCGTTTAAAACCGTAAAAACTTGATTTCCAGAGTAATAGGGAGTGCCGGAGAATGAATTGGCTGAAAAGGTCGATGGTGCTGTTGCTCGGAGCGACTTGGATCTGCGCCTTGCCGTCGGTCGAGGTCGGTTATATCGGTGCGGCGGCACAGGACAGCGTTCACTGGGCTTTTCAGCCGCTGAGAGTCTCTGCGCCGCCGGAAGTCAGGCACCGTGCGCGGAACGGGATCGACAGATTCATCCTGGCTCGACTTGAAAGCGCCGGGATCGAGCCGTCGCCGGAGGCCGATCCGCTGACGCTGATACGGCGGCTCAGTCTGGATTTGACCGGACTGCCTCCGACGTTGAAGGAGATCGATGATTTTCTGGCCGATGGCTCGCCGGATGCGTATGAAAAGCTGGTGGATCGACTGCTCGCTTCGCCGCATTACGGGGAGCGCTGGGGCCGCTGGTGGCTGGATGCCGCGCGGTACGCCGACACGAACGGCTTCGAGAAAGACCGCGATCGTTCGATCTGGCCGTATC
>CALBSU010000852.1 GCA_937967285.1 uncultured Acidobacteriota bacterium | reverse complement strand
CCTATCTCACGTTGATTGAGAGTATAAAAATCAACCGCAAAGGCCGCGGAGGTGGCAAAGGGGGATCAACCGCAAAGGCCGCGAAGGTGGCAAAGATGATCATTGGAATCAATGTCCGGAAAAACTCCACTTGGCAATAACCCGGATAATGATATCAATGATAATCTTTGCCACCTTCGCGGCCTTTGCGGTTAATCTTCTTTGCTACCTCCGCGGCCTTTGCGGTTAATCTTCTTTGCCACCTCCGCGGCCTTTGCGGCTGATCCCCTTCGCCACCTTTGCGGCTGACCCCCCTTTCAGTTCATCAGGCGGGGACGTCGCCGCGACCATCTGCGGGAGGGGAGATGAAGGCGATCGCATCGTGATGATCGGCCGGCTCCCAGCTTGTGGCGTTGTCTTTCGCGCGAGCCGACCAGAGAAATGCCGCGCTGTATCCCCTGCCCTCGAGCATCTGCAGGCGAGGCTGAATCGGCCGCTCGAGATCGGTTCCCGTCAGATCGGGCCAGCAGCGCAGGCAGGTCGTCGCAAACTCGCCGACGAAACATGGCGTCCCGGACGGGAAGTTGTTGTCGGGAATCTCGCGTCCGTCCGGCGCGTAATAATGGAACTGCGGCGCCGTCATGCCGAGCCGCCCCGCCCCCCACCGGTGCATGGCATCCCAGTGAGCGAACCCGACGGTCGAGCGGATAAGCCTGGCGTTTATCCTTTGCATTCCCTCGCGAATGAAGGCGACCATCGACCGATGCGGGACGGTCCTGATGGGATCGCGCTGAAGCCAGCCGAAGAACCGGCGCCGCGTCACCCATTCGGGTTCGTTGATCAGTTCCCAGGCATAGATGATCTCGGGCCTCCGCGCGGAAATATCCAGCAGCGGTTCGAGCACGGCATCCAGGAATTTACGCCGCTTCTCCGGATCGCGGATGATCTCGTCGCGTCCCCCCTTGACGATGCCGTTGTCGAGCGCCTTTCCCGGATGGCACCAGTGAAAGTCGATCAGCGAGGGCAGGAATTTGATGCCGGTCTCGGCGCAGACATCGAGGACGAACTCGAAGTCCTCGCACATCAGGCGATGGAAAGGATGATCGGCGCGGAGCGGATCGAACCGCCATCTGCCGTCGACGAGTCGAGGGGATTCTTCTCCGACGCCGTAGCTCAGACCATCGGCGAGCATGAACCAGCGGACGGCGAAGAGCCCGAGATTCGCGAAGGTCCTGAAATCCTCGCGCACCTTTGCCCGCTTCTCCTCGCGCCATCTCCCGAGATCGTCGGGTTTGACCCACGCCGCGGGCGGAATGCCGAAGTCCCAGGCGTAATCGATCCAGGGATAGTTGATGCCGACCGGCATCCGGTTGATCGTCTCTGTGCTCATGGACTCAAAATACTCCAATGCCGCGCAGCGTCAAGCCATGAAGTGCAATGCCATCAGCCGGAGTATGGATGCTTCCACGGAGCGCGGTATTCGCGCTTGAGCATGCGTGCGGCGACGGGATTGCCGAGTATCTTTTCGTTGGCGGCATCCCAGGTCACCTTCGATCCGCTGAGGTATGCGATCATCCCGAGCTGTACGGTTGCGTTGGATTGATAGGCGTCCTCGATCATGCAGGCCGGCTGGCGTCGAGTTCTGACGCAGTCGAGAAAATCCCTGAGATGCATGGCGCTCGTATCGCCCTTCGATTCGATGACGCGCCGCTCGGCGTTCTTCCCTTTCGGCATGACGACCATCTTCTGGTCGTTGAGGAAGATCGACTCCTTTTCGCCGTAGAAGAACATGCCGATATTGGTCTCCGGCGAATACTCCTCGACGCCCCACAACCGGTGGCGCCAGACGACAGGGCATCTCTCGAATTCGTAATTGACGGTCAGCAGGTCGGGAGTGTTCATACGATCCTGCGAATGATAATTGCCTCCGACGGCGCTGATCGTGCGCGGCATCGACTCTCCGAGCACCACCCGGATGGCGTCGATCCAGTGGATTCCCCAGTCGATCATGTGGCCGTTTCCGTATGCCAGTTCATGACGCCAGTTCTTGTGGATGATGTTGGAGTGGAAAGGGATCTTCGGCGCCGGGCCGCACCATTCGTCCCAGTCGAGAGTCGGCGGCGGAGCGGCGCTCTTCTTCGGCGCCAGGCCCGGATTGTAGAGGATCTGGGCATCGACCTGCAGAATACGACCGGCATTTCCGCTGCGGACATATTCGGCGGCGGCTTTGACCGAATCGCTCTGACGGCGCTGAAATCCGATCTGCACCACGCGACCGCTCTTCTTCGCCGCTTCGATCATGGCGCGGCCTTCGCGGAGATCGTATGAGACCGGCTTTTCGCAGTAGATGTCGAGGCCTTTCCGGCAGGCATCGATGAACTGGAGCGCATGCCAGTGCGGAGGCGTGGCGATGATCACGGCCTCGAGCCCGGGATGGTCGAGCATTTCACGATACATCTTGAAAGTCTTCGGCCGCGATCCCTGGA
>CALBSU010000851.1 GCA_937967285.1 uncultured Acidobacteriota bacterium | reverse complement strand
CTGACCGATTTCAGGTAAAATCCGCCCCTCATTGCAGAACAGGAGTTCGGATGGAGAATAAAGCGACAAACCTGAGCATCCCGGATATTCTGACCGAAATTGAATCCGTCAGGCGTGATGCGCGGCAGGATTTCGAACAGTTGCATGCCATCCAGTTGAATTGGAAGCCCGATCCCGACCAGTGGAGCATAGCCCAGTGTCTGGATCACCTGATGACTACCAATTCATTCTATTTTCCGATTGTCGAAAGGATCGGAAGCGAAGGATACAGACCGTCGCTCTGGCAGCGCATGCCGCTGCTCCCCGGTTTTTTCGGGCGCCTTATGCTGAAAGCGCTCGATCCGTCATCACCTCAGAAATTCACCGCTCCGAAAGGGTTTCAACCCTCTCAGAGTTCGATCGACCGGGCAATCGTTGAGAATTTTGATAATCATCAGCAGAAACTCAGGGGGATGATCGAGTCCTGCCGGGACTGGGAACTGGACAGGATCATCATCTCTTCTCCCGTCACTGGAGTCATCACATACAGCCTGCTCAACGCGTTCCGCATACTGGCGCTGCACGAGAGAAGGCATTTGAAGCAGGCTCAACGAGTTCTGCAGCATCAGGGATTTCCGAAATGAAGACACGCTGAACCCACAACAGCCTTCATCCAAAGCCGGTACCGACGAATGACCGCCTTCAGGGCCTTCGTCCGTCCGGTCGATGGGTCCGCGCGTCGACGGCGCGCGTGACCGGATCCGTCTTCCTGCCAGGAAAAATATGAGCGAACAACACCAGGCGATTGAATCCGGGGCTCAGAGTCCCGACCCTGCCGGACGTTCCGGCTGGTTTTCGATAGTACGCGAGGCCATCAACGGCACGCACCATGACTTCACTTCGGGAAGCATCGGCAGGGCCATCTTCCTGCTCTCCGTGCCGATGGTTCTCGAAATGTCGATGGAATCTCTTTTCGGCATCGTCAATGTTTACTGGGTATCGCATCTCGGCCGCGATCAGACGGCGGCCGTGGGCATCACGGAGTCGCTGCTGACGATCGTTTTCACGGTTGCCATGGGGCTGAGCATGGCGACGACGGCGATCATCGCCCGCCGCATCGGAGAGAAGGATCATGAAGGAGCCGGACGGGCTGCGGTCCAGTCGATCCTGCTGGGTATTCTGGTAGCGATACCGATCGCCCTGATCGGCGTTCTCGGCCACGAGCAGCTCTTCAGGCTGATGAACGCCGAGCCGGGCGTGATGGCCGCCGGGCGCGGATACATCAGCGTGATCTTCGGAGCGAATGCGGTCATCATGCTGCTCTTTCTGATCAACGCGATCTTCCGCGGAGCAGGCGATGCCGCGATCGCCATGCGCGCGCTCTGGATCGGCAACGTCATCAATCTGGTGCTGGATCCGTGCCTGATCTTCGGGCTCGGGCCGTTTCCGGAGCTGGGCGTGACCGGCTCGGCGATCGCCACCACGATCGGCAGGAGCTGCAGCGTGATCTATCAGTTCTACAGGCTCTTCGGCGGGAGCAGCCGCGTACCGGTCAGCCTGCGACAGACCAGTCCCGACTTCGCGATGATGTGGCGGATCCTGCGGATCTCATTCGGCGGAATCATGCAGAACGTCGTCGCGACATCAGCGTGGATGCTGCTGATGAGCATCGTCGGCAGATTCGGCAGCGCGGCGCAGGCCGGTTACACCATCGCGCTCAGGAT